>JBBIRT010000001.1:0-26321 GCA_037441725.1 Deltaproteobacteria bacterium
CTCTTCACCCTTTGCTCCATGTAACTTTCGACAAAAGGAGGAAGACCTTGGAAGATTATTTATCATTCTTTGAAAAGGGGAAGGGGCCAATCAATTATAATGCGATCCGAATTTCCATCGCCTCTCCTGAAAAGATTGAATCTTGGTCCCATGGAGAGGTGAAGAAACCCGAAACCATTAACTACCGGACCTTCAAACCGGAGAAGGACGGGCTTTTTTGTGCAAAAATTTTTGGTCCAACCAAAGATTATGAATGCAATTGTGGAAAATACAAACGGATGAAACATCGGGGGATTGTTTGTGAGAAATGTGGGGTAGAAGTGATCCAGTCCAAGGTCCGTCGGGAAAGGATGGGCCATATTCGATTAGCCACCCCTGTCGCCCATATCTGGTTTCTTAAAAGTATTCCAAGTAAGATTGGAATCCTTGCGGATATGACCTTGAGGGAATTGGAGCGGATCCTCTACTTTGAGGCCTATCTGGTTCTTGATGGGAAAAAGACCCCTCTGAAAAAGGGTGAGATCCTTTCAGAAGATCGATATCGGGAGGCCCGAGAGAAATATGGGGATGAGTTTGTAGCCTCCCAGGGAGCAGAGGCTATTCGAGAGCTGCTGAGGAATACGGATGTTAAGGAACTTTCCCAGAAACTGAGAACAGAGATGAAGGAGACTACTTCAGAGGCCAAGAAGAAGAGATTGGCAAAAAGATTAAAAATCATTGAGTCCTTCTTGGAATCTGGAAACAAACCCGAGTGGATGATCTTGGAGGTGATTCCTGTCATTCCACCTGATCTCCGTCCATTGGTTCCTCTTGATGGGGGGAGGTTTGCTACCTCCGATCTTAATGATCTTTACCGGAGGGTGATCAACCGGAATAACCGCCTCAAGCGGCTTCTTGAATTGAATGCCCCCGAGATCATCATTCGGAATGAGAAGCGAATGCTTCAGGAAGCAGTGGATGCCCTCTTCGATAATGGGAAGAGGGGAAGGACGATCCTGGGAGCAAATAAGAAGCCTCTCAAATCGTTAAGTGATATGCTTAGAGGAAAACAGGGTCGCTTCCGCCAGAACCTTTTGGGAAAGCGGGTCGATTATTCCGGGCGCTCAGTCATTGTCGTTGGACCTGAATTAAAATTGCACCAGTGTGGACTTCCCAAGAAGATGGCCTTAGAACTATTTAAACCTTTCATCTATCATCGTCTGGAAGAAAAGGGTTTGGTGGCGACGATCAAGAGTGCAAAGAAGATGTTGGAGAAGGAAAAGCCCGAGGTCTGGGATGTCTTGGATGAGGTGATCCGTGAGCACCCGGTACTCCTCAATCGGGCTCCCACCCTCCATCGTCTTGGAATTCAAGCCTTTGAACCTATCTTAATCGAGGGGAAGGCCATTCAGCTTCATCCCCTTGTCTGCGCTGCATTTAATGCCGATTTCGATGGGGACCAGATGGCGGTTCATGTCCCTCTTTCTGTGGAGGCTCAATCTGAGGCGAGGATCCTCATGATGTCCACCAACAATATCCTCTCCCCTGCCAATGGAAAGCCCATCATCATTCCAACCCAAGACATTGTTTTGGGAATTTATTATATGACCCGTGAGCGTCCATTTGTAAAAGGGGAAGGAAAGGTCTTTTCAAATCCGGAAGAGGTGAGAATCGCTTATGATGCGCACGAGGTGGACCTCCACGCCCGTATTAAGGTACGGATTGATGGGGAGCTCGTTGAGACCACGGTGGGTCGGGTCCTCCTTAAGGAGATTCTTCCAGAGGAGATTCCCTATCATCTGATCAACAGAACGATGAAAAAGGGAGAGCTGGCCAATCTCATCGATTATTGTTATCGATATGGAGGGGAGAAGAAGACTGTCCTCCTCTCTGACCGATTGAAGGATTTGGGTTATCGCTATGCAACCATGGCAGGAATTTCCATTGCCATTGACGACATGCTGATTCCCTCTAATAAGGAGAAACTTTTACAAGAGGCCCAAAAAGAGATTGAGAAGGTTCAAGAACAATATACTGAAGGGTTGATCACCGATGGAGAAAGATATAATAAGATCATCGATATCTGGGCTGAGGTGACCGAGAACATTGCTGAAGTGATGCTGAAAGAACTTGGGAGTGAGGAATTGGTTGGTCCCTCTGGAGAAAAGAAGATTACTGAAAGCTTAAATCCTATTTTTATCATGGCTGACTCTGGAGCTCGAGGCAGTGCCCAACAGGTACGACAATTGGCTGGGATGCGGGGGTTAATGGCCAAGCCATCTGGCGAGATCATTGAAACACCCATTACGGCTAATTTCCGTGAGGGACTGACAGTCCTTCAATACTTCATCTCCACCCATGGGGCAAGGAAAGGACTCGCGGATACTGCCTTAAAGACCGCCAATGCCGGCTATCTCACCCGGAGGTTGGTGGATGTTGCTCAAGATGTTGTGATTACAGAGATGGATTGTGGAACCCTGGATGGGATCGAGGTGGAGTCCCTGGTCGAGGGAGGAGAAATTATCGAATCGATGAGGGAAAGAATTCTGGGGCGGGTCGCCTTAGAGGATGTCAGGGATCCATTCTCTGGTGAGGTGATCGTCAGGGGAAATGAGGAGATTGATGAGACTTTAGCCGATCGAATTGAAGATCTCGGAATAGATAAAGTGAAGATTCGTTCTGTTCTAACCTGCAAATCGAAACGTGGGGTATGTGCCCTCTGTTACGGCAGGGATTTGGCCAGGGGAAGACTGGTCAATATTGGAGAGGCCATTGGGATCATTGCTGCCCAATCGATTGGTGAACCAGGAACCCAATTGACGATGAGAACCTTCCATATTGGCGGGACAGCCAGCCGAAGGGCTGAGCAGACCACCTTAGAATCACGAACGGAGGGACGGGTCAAGTTTATCAATCTCAAATCGGTCAAGAATCGTGAAGGAAACTTGATCGTCATGAACCGAAATGGAGAGATCGCCATTGTGGATGAAAGCGGAAGAGAACGAAGAAGGTTTTCTGTGATTTATGGAGCCAAATTAAAGATCAAGGATGGGCAGAAGGTAAAGGAGGGGGATATTCTGGCTGAATGGGATCCGTATTCGATCCCTGTGTTGACAGAGGTCTCTGGGAGGGTAAAATTCGGTGATATCATTGAAGGGGTCACGATGCAAGAACAGGTGGATGAGTTTACAGGTCTCTCCAGAAAGGTCATTATTGAATCCAAAGACTCGGAGCTTCGTCCCAGGATCTCAATCAAGGATGAGAGAGGAAGGACCATGAACCTTCCAGGTTCGACCTCACAGGCCCGATATCTCCTGCCTGTTGGAGCCAACATCTTTGTCTCTGAAGGGGATATGGTCGAGGCAGGGGATGTCATTGTGAAGATTCCACGGGAGACCACGAAGACGAAGGACATTACAGGAGGTCTTCCCCGAGTGGCCGAACTCTTTGAGGCCAGAAAGCCCAAGGAGTATGCCCTTATTAGTGATATTGATGGGGTAGTTGAATTTGGGAAGGATTTCAAGGGTAAAAGGAAGGTGGTCATTCGACCAGAGGTGGGTGAACCGAAAGAGTATGTCATTCCAAGGGGAAAACATGTGAGCGTTCATGAGGGGGATTTCGTCAAGGCTGGTGAGGCCTTAATGGATGGGCCTTCTAACCCACACGATATCCTAAGGGTTTTGGGGGATAAGGCCTTAGCCCGATATTTAGTGGATGAGATCCAGGAGGTATACAAACTTCAAGGAGTAAAGATCAATGATAAACATATTGAGGTCATTGTCCGTCAGATGCTCAAAAGGGTGAAGGTGAAAGAGGTGGGGGATACCCACTTCTTAGTAGACGATCAAGTGGAAAAATATGTTTTTGAAGAAGAGAATGCAAGGGTCATGAAAGAGGGGGGAAAACCTGCCGTGGGAGAACCCCTTTTCTTGGGAATTACGAAAGCCTCTCTCATCACCGACAGCTTCTTCTCTGCCGCTTCTTTCCAAGAGACCACTAAGGTGCTCACTCAAGCCGCTGTGGCAGGGAAGATCGATTATTTATTGGGATTGAAAGAGAATGTCATCTTAGGACGCCTGATTCCAGCAGGGACCGGTCTCCAGAAGTATAAACAATTAGCGGTCTGGGTAGAAGGGTATGAAGAAGAGGGGATTAAAGGAAATGAGGGAGAAGCGGTCACGGAGGTGGCTGCCTAAGCATTAAATTCGTGTCGAAGAAAGGGAAAGGCCCATTGGATTCCGATTCTCTCCGATGGGCCTTTTCATTTAAGGGTTTCCAACTTTTTCTTGGCCATCTCAGCCTGTTCAGACTGAGGATATTTTTCAATCACCCGCTTGAGTAGATTTCTTCCATTTGTTTTATCCCCTAATTCTAAGAAGGCAAGAGCCTGCTTGAATAGGGCTGCAGGGACTTTATCCCCTTCAGGATACTTGACAATGGCCTTTTCATATTCCAAGATCGCCTTCTCATATTCTTTTTGGGTGTAATAGGTTTCCCCGATCCAAAATTGAGCGTTATCCGAGAGTTCTGTGTTTGGATATTTTTTAAGAAAGGTTTCGAATTTTTTTCGGGCGCCCTCTAAGTCATTTTTCTGAAAGGCTTCATAGGCATCCTTATAGAGATCCCCTGCTCCAGTAGAGGGAGGTTTTATTTCGGGTGGAGGTTCCTTGATGGGAGGGGCTTTTTCAAGTTCTGACAATTTGGAAGTGAGCTTTTCCAACTTTCCATTTAGCTCTTTAAGGCGATCCTCAAGCTCTTTCATCTTTATTTCTTGGGTTCTATATTTCTCATCAAAATATTTTCCCCGCTCCTCAAGGAGTCTTAATCGACCCTCCATCTCTGTTTTCATTCGATCCATCTCTTTGGATGGGCGTTTTGAGAAATCCTTATACTCCTCAATCTCTGAGGAAAGGGTTCGTGTTTCAGATTGAAGGTTTTCAATCCGGAGGAGGAGGTCTGCCTTGAGCCTCTGGTTTTCCGCAGAGAGATCCTTTTTAAGACTTGACAGTTCATCTTTTACATTGATGAGGAGTCCGTCTTTCAGGGTGGATAACTCATTTTTTAAGGAGTCGTTCTCTTTTTTTAGGGCTTTTATTTCAAGATGGGCTTTATCCACTTCTTTATCAAGGACCAACACGTCGCGACTTGTAGCACATCCAAAAAGCAATAAAAAAATGAAGGGGATCATCCATTTCTTAATTTCTTCTCTGTCTATCAAGTCTTCCTCCTTTCAAAGGAGCTACGCCCGAAGAACTCCATCCATTTCTCCAGGCGATCAGCTCCTTCTCTAAATAGACCGTTAATAAATGGATTAGAAATATTATTTAGAGGTGATAATAAAATGGGCCCTACGATTTTTAGCCCAGGCCTCTTCATCATGGCCAGGATCAAGAGGTTTTTCCTCGCCATAACTGATGGTTGACATACGGTCTGAGGAAATCCCGAGGGAGATGAGATAATTCTTAGTGCTGTTGGCACGTCTCTCGCCGAGGGCAAGGTTATACTCATTCGTCCCTCTTTCATCACAATGGCCTTCGATCTGGATTTTCACATTAGGAAATTTTTTCAATAGGCTGGCATTCTCCTTTAGAATCTCAGCATCCCCTGGCCGGATATCGTATTTGTCAAAATCAAAATGAATGTCTTTCAACAAAGAGCTCTCAAAGACAATCCCTTCCACCCCAGGTTCTTTTTTTGCGACCAGGCTCTTTTCGAATTCTCTCCGGGCGGCCTCTTCCCTCCTGGCTGCTTCCTCTCTTATTGCGGCCTCCTTTTTCCTGGCTTCTTCCTCTCTTCTTCGGGCTTCTTCCTCTCTTCTTGCAGCCTCTTCTCTTCGGGCGGCCTCTTCCTTGGTAACAGAGGGTTCTTGTTTAACAACGGTCTTTTTGGGACAACCCGTCATCAAAAACCCGACACAAAAACTTAGTAGCATCAATAAAAAAATTTTTCTTGCCATTTCAACCTCCTTTAAACGTTTTTTTAATCCAATCGCTTTGACCAAGCCGGACTTTTTTCACCTCCTTTCGATGAGGTAAGACTCCTCTGGTTAAATCCATTGGCATTCATGATGAAGATCTTTGGTGAACCTGTCCGGGTTGAGCTGAAGGCAATGTAGCGGCCATCCGGAGACCAACAGGGACTTTCATTATTCCCTGAGTTGGAAGTCAGCCTTCGCAGGCCTGATCCATCGCTTCCAATGGTAAAGATTTGATAACTACCTTCCACCCTCCCGCAAAAAGCGATCTGGTCTCCTTTGGGAGACCAAGAAGGGTTGGTATTATAATTTCCCTCAAAGGTAAGACGGCGCACATTGGATCCATCCTGAGCCATAATATAAATTTGAGGAGAACCAGATCGATCGGAGACAAAGGCAATCCACTGACCATCCGGGGACCAAGTGGGTGAGGCTTCGTTCCCATGGCTCTTGGTCAATTTTCTGGGGTTCTTCCCATTGGCATCGACGATAAAAATTTCTGACTTTCCTTCCATCCCCATCATCAGGGCAATCTTTTTCCCATCCGGAGACCATGAGGGTGAGGCATTGAGTCCTGGAAAAGAAGAGAACTTTTGGAGATTTTTCCCGTCCAGATCGATAAGGTAAAGGTCAGGATTGCGTCTGAGATAAGAGGTAAAGGCAATCCTTCTTCCCTCTGGAGACCACACCGGTGAAATATTAATGGATTGGTTGTTGGTTAACTGTTTGAGGTTTGCCCCGTCAAAATCAGCAATGAAAATCTCTTTTGCTGATCCTTGAGTCACTGTGAAGGCAAGCTTTGTATTGTGGACCCCATTTTCCCCTGTTAATTGGTAGATGGTTTCATCTGCGATCCGATGAACCATGGTTCGGAGAGTTGAAATGGGTCCTTCATACTGTTTCCCCACCAGATGTTTTTGCTCTATTAAATCGAAAAGATGAAATTTCAACCTTAATCGAAGGCCATCCGATTCAAGAAAGGCCTCCCCGGATAGAAGGATTTCTCCCCCAGAGGATTCCCACTCTGGTAAAGAGGAGGTATTCGGGATCCCTTCTCTGTCCTTAAGCAGGGGAGGAAGCTTAGAGACATCGATTACCTTGAAAAAGCCCGAAAGGGTGAGGTCGCTGGTTAAAATTTCATAGACTCTTTCTGAAAGGGAGGGAGGAGTTTTTTCAATCGCTTTCCATTTTGCAAGGGTGATGGGGATCTGGACTAAGGTGGGGGCGTTGATATCCAGGTAGATCCTTGCCTCAGCCAGGCCAGGGAAGATCAAAAAGATAAGAAGAGAAAAAATTCGATACCTCATCATCTGATCATATCCGGTGTAAAGTGCATTTCATATTCAAGGGTATTTTCACCGATCTCTCTTGGAATGGGTGGAAAGGGTTCTGCCTTT
This sequence comes from Deltaproteobacteria bacterium, assembly GCA_037441725.1. Classification (GTDB taxonomy): domain Bacteria; phylum Desulfobacterota; class BSN033; order BSN033; family UBA1163; genus JBBIRT01. Next base: position 7,351 of record JBBIRT010000001.1, read on the forward strand.
TTAATAGCTCTCATCGCACTCTGATCATATATAATATTTCCTGATCTTTTTTCAAGTTTCTGCCTCTGAACCTTTCCATCCTTATCTATTATTACGACAATAACCGTCTCTAAGTCAACCATTTCTTTGAGGAGGTTTTCAGGGATGGTCCAGGCCTCCAAAATTTTTGCCTTCACAATACTGGAATAGATGGCTAACATTTCAGGGGAAGGCTTTAGGGGAGAGGGTTGAGGAGGGCTTGGAACAGGGGGGGAGGGCCGTTCCTCAGGCTGTTCCTTTTTGGCCAATCTTTTTTGGATATCATCAAGGGCAATCTTTTTCCGGATGTCTTCGAGGGCCTCTTCAAGCGATTTAAGAGATTCTTTCTTTTCTTCTGCTTTTTTCACCTTCTCGACAATATCGTCTTTCTTTGGTTTTACGATGGGTTTTGGTTTCTCGACAGGCTTAATCTTTTCTTCTTTGGGAGGAGGGGGTGGAGGAGGTTTGGGAATTTCAGGTTCGGTGATTGGAAGAGGCATGAGGCTCACGGTATAGGGCAAAGGCTGAACTTCAGTGATGGTTGGCCAAGGGTTGAGACTGAGGAAGATCACAATGGCCATATGAATGGCCAAAGAGATTCCGCCTGTTTTCACTAAAGGATTGATACGCCTTCTTTTCAGATGAGTCATTTTATTTCTTCTGATGTCTAAGAAATTGGAGGAAATCCTTCCCCAAGGGAGACAAGGTCCTCCCACGATGAGAAACGATATAGATCTGACGGGAGATTGATTCCATTCCTTTTATCTCAATTTGGTAAAGTAAATTCCGTTCCAATTCCTCTTTAACCGCTCTTTTGGAAATAAAGGCAAGACCTAATTTTGCCTTCACCCCCTCCTTCAACGATGAAGTGCTCCCCATCTCCATCACGACATTAAACTGCTTTAAACTTATCCCAATTCTTTTTAAAGCCCTTTCCACAGTCATCTGGGTTCCAGATCCCTCTTCACGAATGATCCATGGCTCTTTTAATAAATCCTCTAACGTTGGTCTTTTCTTTTGAATTCGAAAAGGGTGATCGGGTGGGGAGACGACGATAATCTCATCCTCTTCAAACATTTCGTATTGTAGGGAGGGATGGTTAAGCATTGCGCCAATGATGCCAAACTCAACATTAAATTCCAGGACATATTGGAGGATCACCTTCGTATCAGCAATTTTTAAGGAGATAAGATAATGGGGCCGTTTCTTCTTAAAATCACTGATTAGCTTTGGGAGAAGGTATTCTCCTGGAATGGTGCTTGCCCCAATAGAGAGTTCTCCTCGTATCCCCTGAGAATATTCACTTAAGAGATTCAACAACTCTTTTCGGGTACTCATTATTTTTGATGCATACTTGAGAAGGATTTCCCCAGCTTGAGTAAGTCGGGCCTCCCTATTGGTCCTATCAAAGAGTTGGAGGGAGAGACTTTTCTCTAAGGAGAGGATGTGGCCACTTACGGTGGGTTGGGTGAGAAATAGATCTTCCGCCGCCCTGGAAAAACTTTTCAGTGTAGCCACACGGCAAAATGTCTCCAAATGCTTAAAATCAAATTTTAATTGTTTCTTTTCCACTCCAGCAGTTATATTAAACCCATACATTATAAAATTCAAGTTATCCCTTGATCTTCAATACGTTTTTCCTATTTTTTAGGTTGGGATAAATTGTCGAAATGAGGCAAAATAAAAAGGGCTTAGGAAAAAAATGATTTCCCAAGCCCTTTTCTTGTATATTGAAAGAAATTTTAATACATATCACCCATTCCACCCATTCCACCTCCTGGAGGCATGGGAGGATAGGGGGCTTTCTTTTCAGGTTTTTCAGCCACCAGAGCTTCAGTTGTGATCATTAAAGAAGCTACTGAGGCAGCATTCTGAAGAGCGAGTCTGACGACTTTTGTTGGGTCAATGATCCCAGCTTTAATCATATCTGTATATTCGTCCTTGGAAGCGTCAAAGCCAAAAGATCCTTTCTCATTCTTTACTTTCTCTGTCACCACAGACCCTTCTTGTCCAGCATTATTGGCAATCTGGCGAATGGGTTCTTCAAGGGCCCTCTTCACAATATCCACTCCAATCTTCTTGTCTCCCTCAACCTTGATCTTTTCCAGCGCAGGGAGGCAACGGAGATAGGCTACTCCACCTCCAGGGACAATCCCTTCCTCAACTGCTGCCCGTGTGGCATTGAGGGCATCTTCGACACGAGCCTTCTTTTCTTTCATCTCTGTCTCGGTGGCTGCTCCCACATTGATTACAGCCACCCCGCCAATGATTTTAGCCAGCCTCTCCTGTAATTTCTCGCGGTCATAATCAGATGTGGTCTCCTCAATCTGGACCCGAATCTGTTTAACCCTGGCCTCAATATCATCTTTATCTCCTGCTCCATCAACAATGGTGGTATTGTCTTTATCCACCGTGATCCGTTTGGCCCTTCCAAGATCACTCATCTTAATATTTTCCAGTTTAATGCCAAGGTCCTCGGAGATGACCTTTCCCCCTGTGAGGATAGCGATGTCTTCTAACATGGCCTTTCTCCGATCTCCAAAACCAGGGGCCTTCACAGCACAGCATTTGAGGGTTCCACGAAGTTTATTCACCACCAAGGTGGCCAGAGCCTCTCCTTCCACATCTTCGGCAATGACCAGGAAGGGTTTTCCCATTTTGGCGATTTGCTCTAAAATGGGAAGCATGTCCTTCATGTTGGAAATCTTTTTTTCGTTGAGTAGGATATAGGCATCATCCAGAACAGCCTCCATCTTCTCTGGGTCAGTGACGAAATAGGGGGAGAGATATCCGCGATCAAATTGCATTCCTTCAACGACATCAAGGGTCGTTTCCATCCCCTTTGCCTCTTCGACAGTGATGACTCCCTCTTTTCCCACTTTATTCATTGCCTCAGCAATGATATTCCCAATCGTTTCATCATTATTGGCAGAAATGGTTCCAACTTGAGAGATCTCCTTTTGATCCTTGGTAGGTTTGCTCAATTTCTTTAGTTCCTTCACCACCTCCTCAACGGCCAGATCGATTCCCCGCTTCACATCCATTGGATTGGCCCCTGCGGCAACCACTTTTGATCCCTCTCGATAAATGGCCTGAGCCAAAACGGTTGCCGTTGTGGTTCCATCTCCTGCAGTATCTGAAGTTTTGCTGGCTACCTCCTTAACCATTTGGGCTCCCATATTCTCAAACTTATCTTCCAACTCAATCTCTTTAGCTACGGTCACTCCATCTTTGGTGACCGTTGGGGATCCAAATGATTTTTCTAAAATTACATTCCTTCCCTTTGGGCCAAGGGTAACCTTGACCGCATCTGCTAAGATATTGACTCCCCGTAAGATTGAATTACGGGCCTCCTGATCAAACCTCAGTTCCTTTGCCATTTTGAATTACCTCCATTTCTTATGAATTTGTTATTTCCCTTCAATAATCCCTAAGATATCATCTTCTCTCATGATGAGGTGCTCTTCCCCTTCGATCTTAACCTCAGTGCCAGAATATTTACCAAATAGAATCCTATCTCCCACCTTTACATCGAGGGGGATAACTTTACCGTCTTCTGTAATCTTTCCTTTTCCAACAGCAATGACTTTGCCTTCTTGGGGTTTTTCTTTCGCTGTATCCGGAATGATGATGCCCCCCTTTGTCTTTTCCTCCTCCTCCAGTCGTTTTACAATCACTCTGTCCTGTAACGGTCTGATCTTCATCTTTTACTTCTCCTTTCTAATCTTTATTCTATAAATTGAAAAAATAAGCAACAGGTTAGTTAAATATAAATATGGATTCTTTGAGTTCTTTACATCACCTCCTAAGACATGGAAAATATTTTAAATTTAATAAGTTATAGCTTATTTCTGAAATGCAATAGAAAAGAATTTATTAATTGTTTCTTTAAGTTAATCATTCTAAAAGTGATTGTCAAGGTAAAGGAAAGAGATTTTTAAAAATTCTTTTTGAAAACTTTTTCAGTGGTCTCGGAAAGAGATTTTTATTGATTGAATGTCCCAAACGACTATGTTATTACACCTTACAAAATAATACCTTAACCTTTGCTCATTAACAGACCTATGTAAGGGAGGACCTATGAGCTATTCTATTTTTTCTGAAACCATGGCCGATATGACCTATCCACAGATTGAACAGGCAGCAGAGAAAGGATTCCCTGTCTTGTTTCCGATTGCTGTGATTGAAGAGCATGGCCCCCATATGTGTACAGGAACGGATACTTATTTAACTTACCACTTTTGTAAGAAGATAAAAAAAGTTTTATTTGAAAAAGGGGTCGATTGCTTAATCATGCCCCCATATTATTGGGGAATTAATGTGGCCACAAATGGGTTTACTGGTACCTTTAGTGTTAAACCAGAAAGCATGGTATCCATTTTATGTGATTTATTGGAATGCTTGAAAACTTGGGGTTTCAAACACATCTTCCTGTTTAGTTTTCATGGGGATTTTAAACATAATCTTACCATTTTGAAGGCAACTAAAAAGGCTTATGAAGAACTGGGAATTGGGACCTATTTCATATTACCTGATTTTTATCTAAAAAGGGCAAAACTTTCGGGGCAAGAGCCTTTCCTGCTTCTCTATCCCCATTCACAGGAAGTATCGTCAGAGTTTATTGATCTTCATGCAGGGGGTTCTGAAACAAGTTTAATGCTAAAGGATTTTCCTGAGTTGGTGGATGTCGATTTGGCACGAACTCTAAAGTCATCGTATACCACGTACGAGGGCCTAAAGATCTGGCAACAGGGTGGAGAAGAGGCTAAGGAGATTACCCCATTAGGATATTGTGGCGATCCTTCAGCGATTGATCTTGAGGCAGCAAGGCAATTTGAAGAAAGGGTTGTGATAGAACTATCTGAGATAATTTTTAAATTCTTAAAAAGAAATGATTTCATCTCATTATAACCATAAGATCTATTTTAAACCGTTAGGGGAGATGGCTGTTTCTTAATATGGAGATGACCTTCATGAACTTCCAGATAGAATACCCTCTCAGCTTTACACTGATGAGGAAGAGCAGTTTCTTTTGTCGCTATAATCACCTGATTTTTTTCACTTTTTGACTTTAACTTTTTAAGGACCTCATGAAGACCCGTTTGATCAATGAAATCCTCTGGTTGATCAATGAGTAAAATTTGATTCCCCTTCTCGATCAAGAGGAGGAATAAAGCCATTGCTTTTTGACTCAAAGAGAGTTTTTCGAAAGGCAGATATTTGCCATCTACATTGAACTCCAAATGGTAGGAATCTCTGGGGATAAGGGTTTCAAGCTTAAAGAGACAGGATTCTTCTTGGGTTAACCCTTTAAATAAAGCCTCTGATGTCTCAGGTTCAAGAGAGAACCTCTTCTGGATCTCTTTGCTCCCTTTTCTGATTGTTTCAGCGAGGGCCAGGCTATCGATTTCCCCAAAAGAGTGGATTGCCCGCTCGATTTTTTCTTTCGATAGGTTCAACCCTTTTAAGAGGGCTGGAAACGATTCTCTATAGACTTCCGTTTGACCCTGAGCCTCTACCTGGAGACGGATTTGGCCATTCAGGGACTTGGTTAAGAATTCAGACCAATCTTTGCGAATTTGCCTTTGGTTTTCTACACAATCCTTTAGTTTCTGGAATAGTTCCTTTCTTTCTTTTTTAAGGTTTATTAGGTGATTCTCAAGACCATTCAATTCATTGATTGAAGAGAGGAGGGAGGCCTTCTCTTCTTTTAATTTTGAGAATGGATCTTGATTTTCTTTTGAGATTGGATTTTCTTTTTTGTTTTTTTCTTCTTTAGATAGATGAGATCTTTCTTGGCAACGCATTTCCAGGCGTGTGAGGTTCTGGATGGCTTGTTCAAAAAGAGTGGTCTCGTCATCCAACACCACCTTTAAGCTTTCTTGAAGTATGGAGAGGACTTTTGCTCCCTCCTGCAGTAAGGGGGGAGGGGGATTCTGGAGTTCGATCAGGTTCTGATAAGATTTGTCTAATGTGGAGAGAAGGTCAAGACGCCTTTGATCACTTTCAGCCAAGATGTGCTTAAGGGTCTGGGTTGTCTCCAGCATGGCCTTCTTTGTATCCAGGGACTCTTTCCCTCTTTCCTCTATGCCCTGTTTTTTATAATTTTCAATTTCTTCGTCAATCCTCTTTACCCGATTATGATAGTCCTCTCGGGTTTTTAGCTTTGTCCCTATTCTCAATATTTCTTCTGCGTTGGTCTTTAAGGAATCCATGACCCTGATCAATTCAGATTGGCATTGGAGTAGGTCTTCTCCCATCAATTCGTCAAACCAGATCAGCCGATTTTCTTTGTTCCTTGAAAGCGTTTCGATTCCCTCAGACCCTAAAAGGATGACTCGGTTATCGGGTTTAAAAAGTTCAAAGGGGTTTATGGGAATAGGTTTTTCAGGATTGAGTTGGGATAGGGTGGGATCCTCCCCCCATCCCCGGACGATTTGATAGACTTGGGATTTTCCGTCTGGGAATCTTTTCTCTATTAGAACTTCCACTTTCCCTCCCTGGCCTAATGCATAAAGCACTTTTTCCTTGTGATGGGTAGGATTTGAATAGGGCGTGATTCCTAAGGCATAGCCAAGGGTCTCAAGGATGGTTGTTTTTCCTGTTCCTTTGGCACCCACCAAGACATTGAGGGAGGGACTCCAAGAAAATTTCAAATTCCCTAAGAAACCTGATCCTGATATGGTCATACTTTGGATTGAAGGACGAATATCAGAAAGCGATCCACTTACGGGGACCTCTTTTTTTAATTCCAGGACCTTCTTTACGGTTTCCAACAATTTCTCCGGTTTATATGGCTTTTTAATATAATACTGCGGCCCTAATTGATAAGCTGTGGCTTCATCTTCAGGTCGATCCTTGGCCGTTAAAAAGATTACCGGGATGGAACGTGTCCTTGAGGACATTCTCAACTTAGAATAGACAGAATATCCACCTCCAGCTGGCATCACCACATCCAAGATAATTAAATCAGGTTTCTCCGAATGAGCATAAGCCAATCCCTCTTGCCCATCGGTGGCGGTGATCACCTCATATCCGCTTGCCTTCAAGCGGGCTTTTACCATCGTTACGATATTGGGCATATCATCGATCACCAGGATCTTTTTCTTCATCCCTTTTTTACTTTACCCTTCCATTTTTCTCTAATAGCTCTCGAATCTTTGAAAGTAATACCTCAGCTTCGAATGGCTTGGGGATGTAGGCATCCGCACCGACCTCTTGTCCAACCCTTTTGATTTCCTGTGGCGTCCTCCCGGATGAGATGATAATGGGAATTTTATTATATTTGGGATCCTCTTTTAGAAGCTGACAGATCTTATACCCATTCATTTTCGGAAGCATCACATCGAGGATAATCAAACTTGGGTTTTCATTTTTTGCCTTCTCCAGCCCTTCCTCACCATCCCCAGCGGTGATCACCTCATAATGATTGGCCTCCAATCTCATCTTAAGCATCTCGACGATCACGGCCTGATCTTCAACGATGAGGATCCTCTTTTTAGGGATTGTCCCCCGATCCTTTTTGGGGAGGGCTTCAGGAGGAAATTGTTTTCGGGCAGAATGGATAATTTCATTCCAAGATTTTTGAAATATCTCCTCAACGGACTGAATCAATTCGTCTGCATGCTTTTTTCCATTTAAAAGCAGCTCTCTCTGTTTAGGAGTCAGCTTTCCAGGAATTTCATCAAGGACCAGGGAAAGGCTTTCTTTCATCACCGCCAGTGGGGTTCGAACGGAATGGGAGATCATCCCCATCAATTCATACTTTAGAATTTCAAGTTCATTTTCAATAGAATCCTTTTCTATTCCTTTCGAGTCTTCTTTCCTTTGATGAAGCTCTTTTTTGATCTGCCTCAATTCCTCTTCCTTTTGGAGAAGTTCCTTTTTCAGTTGCCTCGATTCTTCATCTTTCCCCACCAGTTCATTTTTAATGACTTTCAATTCCTCATTTTTTCCTAAGAGGTCCTTTCTTAATATTTTCAGTTCTTCTTCCCTTTTTAACCCCTCTTTCTTAACTCCCTTCAACTCCTCCTCTCTTGCCAGGAGCTCCTTCTTAATACTTCTCAATTCTTCATTTTTCCCCCAAAGTTCCTTTTTAATGGTCTTTAACTCCTCCTCTTTGTCCAATAGTTCTTTCTTTATCCTTTTCAGCTCTTCCTCATTTCCTAAAACAGGTGGTAAGATGGCATTAATTTTGGAGATGTTGATCAATTCACCAATCAATTTATTCAGTTCATCCGTGGATTCCAGAGCAGGTCTTAAAAGGGAGAAGCAGGTTTCACAATTAGAATCTCCAATCCCATCCAGGATCATGCTTGCCCCTTCCCGAACGACCATAAGCTGACTACGGAGGTCATGCCTTACCGAGGAAAGGTAGGCTTCTATTTTTTCCTGTCCTTTCATCTCACTCCCCTCTTTTGGCGATCATTGCAAGATGATTCTTGCAAGCCCTTAAAAGAAATTCTACAGTGAAGTCTTCACAAAATCTTACCGATTCGTCTTTGGGTCTCTTTTCCAGCAGTCTGATGGCATTCCTGAATTCCCTTCTCGCTTCGGTATATCTCTTCTGATAAAGGTAGATATTTCCAAGGTTAAAATAGGCAAGCACTGACTCGGGGCTGATATAGATTACCTTCCTGAATTGTTTCTCAGCCTCTTTTAATTGGTTGCTTTTATAAAATAGAACCCCTAAGAGGTAATGGGCCTCAATACTGAGATTGTCCATATCAATAATTTTTATCAGGATATCGGTGGCCTCTTTATATCTTGCCTCGTTGGCTAAAAGTGTGGCCTGAGCAAGAAAAGTGGAAAGTGTGTTTCCTCCCTCGATGAAAGCCTTAAGGTGGGATGGGGGATTATCCCCTTCTGAGGAGACCTCCTTTATAGGTTCTTCTTTTATTTTTGGGTTAAATTCCTCAGAAGAATCATATCGTTTCTGATCCTGGTGAGAAGGTAGGGGGGCCTGGATAGGATGATTCAAATTTGTGGCTGAATCTGGGAAAAATAAATTTTTAAGATTAATCTCTGGGATCGCCATAAAGGGTTTTCTATCTCCATTTTGAATAGGGGTCACCCTCTTCTTGTAGATGATGGATTGGGGATACTCCACACTCTCAAAGTTATTCGTGATCTGCCAGAGGGTCTCGGCATGTCCAAGAAAGAGATAACCATCCTGAGAAAGGCAGTTATAAAAATTTTCAATGACTCGCCGAGTGGTTTTTTCATCAAAATAAATGGTGACATTTCTACAGAAGAGGATGTCCAGATTTTGCATCTTCTCATGGATAAAAGGGTCGGTCGCCAGATTATGATATTCAAATTGGACCAGTTCTTTCACTTCGGCCTTAAGAAGATAGGAGGGTCCCCGAACCTCAAAATATTTTTCCAAATATTCTTTGGGCAAATGGTTAATGTCCTTTTCTCCATAGATTCCTTCTTTGGCACAGGTTAGACCGTTCCTATTGATATCGGTGCCTAAGATAGAAATGTTCCACTCCTTATAGGAAGGGAGGGTCTCCATCAAGGCGATGGCAATGGAATAGGTTTCATCCCCTCGGGAACATCCTGCTGACCAGATGCGAATATCCTTATTCCATAGCGAACCCTTCTTTTGAATGATCTCGGGAAGAACATATTTCATGAGGACATCAAACTGGGCCTTATTCCTGAAAAAATAGGTTTCACCAATGGTGATCTGATCGAGGAGCTCCCTTATCTCGAATCGCCCTTCAGGATGGTATTTCAGAAGGTTGTAATATTCCTGGTAAGAATCATAACCTCGATGTTGTAATCGGTCCCATAGGGCTTGAATCAATGTCTGCTTCCGACTTTCATCAAAATAGTGGCCACAAGTTTCCATCAGCAATTCTTGGAAGAGGCCAATCTCATCTGGGGAGGGAGCAATGAGGTTTTTCATATTTCGAGACCTGCCAGTTCTGTCACCTCTTTTCGGGTTAGGATGTGTTCCAGGTTCAGGATCGGGATAATCCTTTCTCCAACCCTTGCCAATCCTGAAATGACCTCCGCTTCCATTTGAAGGGAGACTACCTCCGGAGGGGATTGGATCTCCTCTTTGGATAGAGAAACAATCTCTTTTAAATGGTTTACGGTTAAACCCACCATGAAATGGTTTACTTTACAAATGATGATTCTTTTATGAAAGTCCTCTTCTGTCTGATTGGGACAAAGCTTTCTTTTTAAATCGAGGAGGGCGATGATATGGCCTCTCAGGTTGATGACTCCTTTGATATATTGAGGGGCTCTTGGAAGGGGGTAGATCTCCTGGGGTCTGAGGACCTCTCGTACACAGGAAATATCCAATCCCAATTCTTCATTTCCTAAACTGAAGATTAAGATCTTTTTCTCTTCTTTTTTTTGAAGGTCTATCTTTTGCATCTCAGACCCAAAGGATGCATCCTCCCGTGACTCTGCTTTGATCCCTATTTCACCATCGAGAGGATCTCCTCTGCAATGTTTTCCAGGGGGAGGACTTTATCAATCACGTTCATTTCAATGGCTGCTTTTGGCATTCCGTAGACCACACAACTTTTTTCATTCTGGGCGATGGTTTTGCCATGGGCCTGTTTGATGGCCTTCATTCCAAAAGCCCCATCGCTCCCCATCCCCGTGAGGATGACTGCCACACTGCCCTCTCCAAAAGTCTTGGCCACGGACTCCAGTAAGACATCTCCTGAGGGGCGATGTCCCCTATAGGGAGGCTCATTCGAGAGACGTATTCTTTTTCCATTCTCTACCCTCATTTGAAAATTATCGGGGGCGAGGTAGGCCACCCCAGGCTGGATGGACTCTTCGTCCTCACCAATTTTTACCTTGATCTTACATTCCTTTGAAAGCCAATCCACCAGCCCAGGAAGAAACCCACTGGTGATGTGCTGGACAATCACAATGCCACAAGGGAAATCTTCAGGAAATTTTTTAAGGATCTCCAAGAGGGCCTGTGGACCTCCGGTAGAGGCAACGAGGGTGACGATCTTATCTGAAATCTCCTTTTTAGGAGATTTCAGATCTATGATGGATCTTTCTCGTTTTGATTTGCCCAAGGGTCGATCCATGACTCGAACACTGGTGAGGAACTTGATCTTCGAGATCAAAGCCTCCCCTGATCGTTTATTTCCCACCAATTCCAATTCACTTTTATCAATCACGTCTAAGGCACCATGGGAGATCGCTTTAAAAACCCTATCCATCCCCGTCTTGAAGACAGTTGAGGCCACAATCAAAATCGGGGTGGGGTGATAGGCCATGATCTGTTTCGTCGCCTCAAACCCGTCCATGATGGGCATATCCATATCCATGGTAATGATATCTGGCTTGAGAGGTGGAACAAGGTCAACCGCCTCTTTCCCATTATTCGCTACGGCAGCCACAAGGATCTGCGGATCGCAGTTGATGATATTGGTTAAGATTTTGCACATCAGGGGGGAGTCATCCACCACCAACACGCTGATCATCGATTTTGAAGCTGATTCCATCTCATCACACCAATCGTTCAATGGTATCCAAGAGATTTGTCTGCTCAAACGCACTTTTCACAATGTAGGCCGATGCACCGACTTCAATCCCTCGCCTTTTATCCTCTTCCCTTTGTAAGGCTGTCACCATCACGAAGGGAATATCTTTATATTCCTCCTTGTTTTTTAGAGTCTTGCAGAGCTCAAACCCATCCATCCTTGGCATCTCTATATCACTCACAATGAGATCATATTGAGCAGTCGTCACCCTATCCAGGGCATCTAATCCATCCACCGCTGTATCCACGAGGTATCCATGAGTTTCCAAAATGCTCTTCTCAAGTTCACGGGTGGAAAAGGCATCTTCCACAACGAGGATCCTTTTCTCTTTAGGTTTTGGTTTTGGAGGGATTCTTTTGCCGGTCACCAGTGGACGGCTGTAGGCGCTTTGGGTAATTAAATCAGCAATGTCCAGAACCACCACCACCTCCCCTGTGGGAAGGATCATTGCCCCACTCACATTTTTCACCTTACCCAAATGGCTTCCCAAGCTTTTAATGAACACTTCGTCTTTTCCAACAATCTCATCGACTATGAAACCCACCTGCCGATCAAGAGAGTTTGCCATCACGACCAATTTTTCCTTTTGGGGGTTTTCTGTTTCTTCGTTCATGAGAGGAAGTCCAAGAAGCTCACTCAATTTGACTAAGGGAACAATCTGGTCACGGAACGAAAGGGCCATCCTTCCACCTGTGGTTGAGATATCCTCCCCTCGGACCTTTACACACTCCGTAATGGTAAGCATCGGAAGGCCAAAAAGCATGTCCTGAACTTTGACCATCAGGACCTGAATAATGGCAATGGTTAGAGGTAAGATCAACGTAAATTTAGTCCCTCTATTTTTTTGAGTTTCTAAAAGAATCTGCCCTTTAAGATTTTCGATGTCTCTTTTGACGATATCCAATCCCATTCCTCTTCCTGATACATCCGTAACAATTGGACTGGTTGAATAACCACTCATGAAGACGAGGTGTAATATCTCTTTTTCCGTCATCTCTTCGAGGTCATGGGCAGAGATGAGCTTCTTTTTAAGGGCAGTCTGTTTGATCTGGTCTAAATCGATACCCCTCCCATCATCTTCCACCGTAATCACCACCGTATCCCCTCGATGGAAGGCGGAGAGATGAATGGTTCCTGCTCTTGGTTTTCCCTGAGCAGCTCTCTGTCCAGGTTCTTCAATGCCATGGTCAATACTATTGCGGAGGATATGGATAAGCGAGGTCTTGATCCCTTCTAAGACCTTCTTGTCTAGTTCGGTCTCCTCCCCGGAGATGATTAAGTTGACCTCCTTGCCCTGCTGGAGGGAGATGTCCCTTACCATCCGGGGAAAGCTCTCAAAAATCGTGGTCAGGGGTAGCATCTTGATCTCTTTGAGTCTTGCCTGAAGTTCGTCGATGATCGGATCCAGATGGAAGGCCTCTGCAGAAACTTGGTCATACAGTTTCAAGGTCTGCTCCCGAAGTTTTTGGAGATGGGCATCACATTGGCTAAGCCACTTGAGGGCATCTCCATTTTGGGATGGAAACTCTTTTTTGATAAGATCACCTAAATTTGAAAGCCCTTTCTGAGCTTCCTTACTAAGCTTGGAGAGCCTTTTCACTTGATTCATGATCCCGGAGATGTTCATCTTATTGATGACCACCTCTCCAGCTAAGTAGAGAAGTTTGTCCACACGACTTAATGGGACACGAATGTATTCCTCGGCCTGTATCGATTGGGGAGGGCTATGGGGGTGGGAGACCCCATCCATCCGATTGGTTATCTTCTCTTTTGGGTTCTTTTCTTCCTGATCCTTTGCTCCGTTTTCTTTTGTGGTTGTTTCGAATCCTTCTTTTTCCTTCTTTTGTCCTTTCTCCCGTTTTTTTCTTGCTCGGATTCCTTGAGCTCCAGAGAGACATTCCTCCAGTTCCCGACAGATCTCTCCTACATCGACCCCATTGACCTCTGAGTCTATTTTCTTCTCTTGAACAATCTTCTCTAAGAGGGTCCGAATGGCATCCATCCCCTTAAAAATTTTCTCTGCTCTGAAGGAATTAAAGACAGCCCTTTTTCCAGCCACTTCTTCGAAGATATCTTCAATGCGGTGAGCAATATCTTGAATTTCATAGAAACCAAAGACCCGAGCAGCCCCTTTCAAGGTATGGACCTCCCGATTCAAGTCGCTGACCAGATCCAGATTCTCGGGCTGTTTTTCCAGTTCGACTAAGCCTTTCTCCAACTTGGTCAAGTGTTCTTCTGTCTCAGCCTTGAAGATGGCAATCAGGTCTTTCATGTCAGACATGCTTCAGGCTCCTCATCTTTTCCACTTCTTCTACTTCCAGATTAATGTTGACGATGGCATTTTTAAGTTCCTCGGATAGGGCATTGAGCTGGGCAATGGAGGTCACTGTTTGTCGGGTAGAAGAGACAAATTGTTTGGTGACCGAATCAATCTCCCTCATGGCCTGGACCACCTGTTCAGAGGCAAATTTCTGTTGTTGTGTAGCAATCGAGATCTCCTTTGCTGATTTGGCAGTTTCTTCGATCATCTCCAATCCCTTTTTGACCCATTTGGTGGAGCCTTCGATGCTCATGATCGTTGAGTTTGTCTCATTTTGGATTTCATTGATCAATTGACGGATCTCCTCTGTCGATTCAGAAGACCGTTCTGCCAACTTTCTTACCTCCTGGGCAACCACCGCAAACCCCCTCCCCACTTCTCCTGCCCGGGCTGCCTCAATGGCAGCGTTGAGGGCTAAAAGGTTTGTCTGATCGGCAATGTCATCGATCAATTTGGTAATGTTGCCAATGGATTGGGATTTTTCCCCTAAGGCCAGGATCTTTCTTGCAGTTTCATTTACCTTCATATTGATCTCCTGAACCCCTGTTAGGGTATCTCCTGCGAGCCTGGCCACATTTTCAGCATTTTTCGCAATATGGGTCGCTGTGGTGTTTAGCTCCTCAATGGTCGTGGTGACCTCGCTCACCCCTGAGGATTGTTGGGCTGCTCCAGTTGCTTGTTCTTCAGAGGCTGCTCGGATCTGAGCTGAAGCCGTGCTAATTTGGAGGCTTGCATTCTGAATATGTTTAATCATCTGTTTGATCTCTTCATAGAGGTGGGCGTTGATGATCCCTCCAGCAATTTGATTGCCGATTTTTTCGGCAAGCTTCACATCTGATTCTGAATAGGCATTGGGTTGAAGGGATTGGAAATGGAGGAGGCCCACCACCTGATTTTTTGAGATCAGTGGGACAACCATCATCGATCGAATCCCCATTCGATAATGATTGACAAAGTTAGGAAACCGCTCTGCCAGCTCGCCTTCACTTTGGGGATGGATGATTATCCCTTGTTGCCGGTTGAGGAGATTTTCATATAGGGGCCGGTCGAGAGGGACCACTGACCTTTCCTGCCGATCTCCCACCCTCACCCCATAGACATAGGCAATGGTAATGGAGTTTCGGTCAGGATTGAGGGTATTGACCGTAATCCGATCGAAGGAGATCAATCTTCGTGCCTCTTCTGCAAAACGGGGATAGACCTCTTCGATCTTCAATGTGGAGTTGATGATTCGACCAATCTCAGCAATCACCGCATTTTCCTTGGCCAATTGTTCCGCCCTTTCCTCGCGGTTCTTTAATAATTCCTCTGTTTGCTTGAGGTCTGTAATGTCCAAAAGCACTCCGATCACTGCAGGTTTTCCCTGATAGATCGTTCCCGAACCAAATACCTGAACATTTCTTATTTTCTTATCCTTTGTCTGGATCTTAAATTCATAGCTGCTGAATTTCCCTCCATTTCTCATCCTTTTGGAGATACTTCCCTCCACCTTCTGCATATCTTCAGGCAGGACTGTTTCCCTGGTGCCCATTTTGTCTACCATTTCCTCTACCGTATAGCCATGAATCTCTGCAAACCGTGAATTGACATATTTAAAGACCCCATCCTGAATGAGGTAGACCCCCACAATGGAATTTTCGACCAGACCCCGGAACTTACTCTCCGATTCTCGAAGGGCTTGCTCTGCCTGCTTACGCTCGGTAATGTCTTTAAGGATAACAATGGTATTGATTTCTCCCTTCGAATCTTTGATGCTTCGGGCACTAACCTCTGCATTCCTTCTCTCTCCATCTTTCCGGATGATATTTACTTCAAAAAGATTCGATAACTTTATCCCTTTCTTTCTCTGTTCTGCTCGATCCGCTAATAACCTCTTGCTTCCCTCATCTAAATAGTCCCTTAAATCCCTTCCGATTAATTCCTCTCGGCTAAAGCCATAGATCTTAGTTAGTTGCTCATTGACATACTTAAAACGAAAATCTTTATCATTGACAGCCACCCCATCCAAGAGATTCTCAAGCACTGACCTAAATCTTTCTTCTGATTCTCGCAAGGCCTCTTCCATCCGTTTACGTTCGGTGACGTCCTGAATGGTGGTCCGAATTCCGATGATGTGACCTTCCTTATCTTTGATTAGTTTGTCTCCAATCAGGACCTGAATGGTTGTCCCGTCCTTTCGTTTATAGGTTCGCTCCAGAGCCTTGCTCATTGATATTTTACCTGCCAATTTTGCCTTGACAGAATCCTGAGAGGTTTCATCCACAATGAATTCCCAAACATATCGGCCTAGCATCTCTTCTTCCGTATACCCTAACATCTCTAATTCAGTCCTGTTGACCCGAGTAATCCGTCCCTCTGAGTCAAATTCATGATAACCTGCAGGGGAATTGTCATAGAGGTCTTTAAATCTCTCTTCACTCTCCCGAAGGGCCTCTTGAGATTCTTTTAATCGAGTCATCATCGATTGGAGGGCTATGCCAAAGGTATCTTGATCAGACTTTATTTCAATCTTTTGATCTAAATCACCCTCTGCAATCTTGGAGACAACCCCTGACATATCTTTCATCCAATCGATCATCTCTTGGAATGACCGAGAGAGTTGTCCAATCTCATCTTTGGTATGGGTTTCAATCTGCTGAGTCAGGTCACCTGTTTGGGTCACTTTCATAGCGGCTGTTGTAAATTTTTTGAGGGGATCAATGACCCCTCGGGTGACAAAATAGAAGGCTGTTGAGGCCAAACCAATGATGATGAAGATAAAGAGGATGATCTTATAGCTTAAAAAATTTAAAGAGGTAGAAAATTTCTTACTATCGGCCAGGACAAGGAAGGTCCAGTTAAAAGGTTTAAACCCTTGGAAATCCTGAGCCTTAGAAAAGGCTAGGGCCTTTTGAGTATTCTTTACCTTTATTTCCCCAGACCCCTTAACTTGATCTCTGAAGGAAAGATCGGTTGGTTCTATGGATAAGGTTTCCCATAGAGATTTACTAAGGAGAGAGGGATCTGGATGGGCAATGATCGTTTTTCCATCACTTCCAATTAATATTCCTATTTTTCCATCAAGGTTTTTAAGCCTTTTGCCAGCCACCCATTCCTGTATGGTTGCCCAATTGATGAAGAGGGTGATCATCCCCAACGGTTTTTTCTTCTCATCTCTCACCCAGGAGCTGAAACTGACTGTATAATCCCCAATCAGAGGAGAATATCTAAAATCTCTGCAATGGATGGCTTCCTCCCGATCGATCTCTCGTAAATATTTTTGGTTAAATTCCTTCTGTTTAATTTCTTTAGACTGTTCGAGCATTTCAGGATGACTCGAAGCAATTAATCTTCCCTCATGATTAAAGAGGGCTATTTCCTTATAAAGTTTATTCGTCTTGGTTAAATGATTTAAAAAATGGTTCACTTTTTCTAAGTTTTTATGATTGAAGGCCTCTTTGAGCAAATCCATCTCTGCCCATTGCCTCACGTCTGCAGAGGAGGTATACATGGCCTGGCCTATCCGATCGACCGTGCTCCAGGCAACCTCTTCTAAACTTGATAGGATTTCCTTTTTTAAGGCTGCCTTGCTGACACTGTAACTATAATTAAGGGCACTCATACTGATTAATGGGAGCAAGGCTACCATGAGGAAATAGAAGATCAATTTGTTTCTTACATTTGAAAAGGGCTTTAATTTATTCATGTTCAACCTCCCGTCCCAAGACTTTTTCAACATTAATAATCGTTACTAATTTGTTCTCTACTCGGCACTGACCATTGATAAATTTGGCTCCTTCTGCAGGAATGGTGAGGAGCGCAGGTTCGATATTGGAAAGGGGGACTTCAATTGAATCCACCACTTCATCAACTAAAAGTCCTGTGGTTAAATTCCCAGATTCAATGGCAATGATTCTCGTTTTTTCGGTATGCTCTTCATGGGGGATGTTAAAAATGGTCTTTAAGTTGGTGACGGATAGGATATTCCCTCTTAAATTCATAATGCCTGCGATATGATCTGGACTAGAGGGAAGATAAGTGATCTTACCGGTTCTCAGAACCTCCTTGACTTTTGATATCTCTACTCCAAACCACTCATGAGCTAATCGGAAGATGATGAATTGGAGACTCTCCTCCTTCTGCTCCTTTCCCTCAAAGAGATCTTCTTTATAATAGGCAATATCTTCAATCGGTTCTGTTCTCTTTTCTATTGGCCGTGAAAGGTTCTCTTTTATTCTATGATTAAGCATCTCTTTCTAAGTCTTTTTCCATTGATTTTTTCATAAACCCATTAATCTTTTCGATGAACCTTCTTCCTTCAAATGGCAGTCCGATATAGCCATCTGCCCCTGCTTCCTTAGTAATCTGGGATAGTTTATTCTCATCCTTTGCAGACATAAATATGACAGGGATATCTTTTGACCTTTCTCCTCCTTTTAGGATTTTACAAACTTGACTTCCGTTCATCCCGGGGAGGTTATAGTCCAATAGGATAAGCTGATACTGGGACTTTTTTATCTTCTCAATGCCTTCTTCACCTGTTTCAGCCGTATCAACAGAAAACCCTCCAGCCTCGAGTCTAAACTTTAGCATGGCATTTATTGAGGGACTATCCTGAATAATTAATATCATCTTATCCATCATATCCCCCCTTAGCTTTCCTATTAAAAGTGATCAATCGTTTTCCAATTACCTAAAATTTAAAAACAATTAGCAAATTCTATTCCAGATTCATCTTCTTGGTTGAGATTTACATCATTTATCACCATTCCATGAAGAATTATCTCCAAATTTCTCAATTAAACCTTATATTTTCAGAAAATGTTGGTTTTTCTTTAGACCTTGAGTAAAATTTAGAGGGGAAATTTAGATAGGAAGGGAGAACGATCAATAAAGGCCAAAAATGTCACTATCATTTTGAATCGTTACAATTTTTGTCTATATTTAAAATTCCTTTGACAAATGAATTTATTAAAATATAATACCTTAATGTAAGAACATATTATTCTTTATTTCTTAGGTTCGATCAAAAATCTAAAGAAGGGAGGAGGAGATTATGTGGATTCTAAGAATGAATATGTCTGATCGTACTTATGGATTGAGTGAAGTCTCAGAAGTTTACA
>JBBIRT010000001.1:26331-27176 GCA_037441725.1 Deltaproteobacteria bacterium
TGGCGGTCGTGGCTTGACCTCTACCATTGTCCATGATGAGGTTCCTCCATTATGTCACCCTCTCGGCCCAAATAACAAACTGGTCTTTGCTCCAGGCATTGTTACTGGAACTCCAGCCCCTACCTCGGCACGTATTTCAGTCGGTGCGAAGTCTCCACTCACAGGAGGCATCAAGGAATCCAATGCCGGCTCTCCTTGGCCCCATGCCCTGGCCTCATTACAAATTAAGGCTTTGATTGTAGAAGGGAAACCTAAGGAGAAGGGAAAATATTGGATGGCCTATTTGACCTGGGATGCCAAAGAAGGAAAGCCCAAAGTTGAATTCTTTAATGCTGATCGTTATAAAGGTGAAAGCCTATATGAGACCTATCCAAAACTGTTTAAACGTTTTGGAAAGAATGCGGCCATTGCAGGTTGTGGTATTGCCGGAGAATATGGTTATGGGAATTCGGGGGTGGTGTTTAATGATCTTGCCAAACGTCCAAGCCGATACTCAGGTCGAGGGGGGTTGGGCGCGGTCATGGCTAGTAAGGGACTGAAATTTATTGTGATTGATGATCAGAATGCTCCTAAGGTGAGCATTGTTGATCCAGCTTTGTTCGAGCAGGGATGTAAGAAATTGGTGGATGCCTTACGGACCCATGACGTGAAAAAACCAAAAGGAGCATTAAATAGCTATGGAACTGCAGTGCTCATCAACATTATGAATGAGGCAGGAGGACTACCTACCCGCAACTTCTCGAGCGGTCGTTTCAAAGGGGCTGCCAAGATTGCTGGTGAGGCCATTTTTGAAGGAAATAAGAAACGTCTTGGCAAGGAGTTATATAACCATGCCTGTAGTCCTG
>JBBIRT010000001.1:27239-60147 GCA_037441725.1 Deltaproteobacteria bacterium
TGGGCCTTGGGAGCAAACTGTGGGATTGATAATTTAGATCAGATCGCTGAGATGATCAGATTATGCAATGCCTATGGATTGGATACGATTGAGACCGGTGCAACCATTGGTGTGGCGATGGAGGCTGGGATTGTGCCCTTTGGAGATGGTCAAAAGGCTATTAAACTGATTCACGAGATGGGGAAGGGGACCCCTTTAGGTAGAATTCTGGGAGGGGGGACAGGATTTGCGGGTAAGGCCTTTGGGATGGTTCGGGTTCCAGCAGTGAAAGGCCAAGGGATGCCTGCCTATGAACCCCGTGCAGTTAAAGGGATTGCCATCACCTATGCAACCTCTCCAATGGGTGCTGATCACACGGCTGGTTACACGATTGCCCCTGAGATTCTAAGCGTAGGAGGAAAGGTCGACCCGCTTACCCCTGAAGGAAAGGCTGAACTTAGCCGGGCCTTTCAGGCCACAACTGCCTTCATCGATTCCACAGGTCATTGCCTTTTCATTGCCTTTGCGATTTTGGATATCCCAAGTGGATTTGAAGGGATGATGGAGGAATGTAATGGAGTCCTTGGAACCAATTGGAAGTCTGAGGATGCTGCAAGAATTGGCACTGAAATCCTCCGAAAAGAGAGGGCCTTTAATGAGGCGGCTGGATTGACAAAGGCTGATGATCGGATTCCTGAATTTATGAGGTATGAACCTCTTCCTCCCCACAATCAGGTCTTCGACGTTCCAGAAAGCGCATTGGATTCTGTCTTTGCAGAGATGTAGTTGCTATTTTGGTTTGGCAGGAGAAAGCATTTCTCCTGCCAAACTTCAAGTTGATTTATGGCCAAGGTGAAAACCGATGAAAAGGGACGATTGATCCTTCCTGAGGCTTTTCTTAAACGGAGGCATATCCCTTCTGAGACCGAATACTGGCTTGATGAACGGGAGGGGGACCTCATCCTCCATCCTTGTCTTCCTGATATACGAAAGATCTATATCCAACCCACGACCCACTGTAATCTTCATTGCCGCACCTGTATTCAAAATGTTTGGGATGCTCCCAAATCCCATATGTCCATGGAGACCTATAGTCGAATCTTAGAAAGTCTGGATCAACTTCCTAAATTGACACGGGTGATATTCAGTGGCTTTGGAGAACCACTGAGCCACCCTCAGATTCTAAGAATGATTCAGGAGGTGCGAAACCGGGGTCTGGCCGTGACCCTCGGTTCGAATGGGTTATTGTTGAATGTTGAGGTGATTCAGGAATTGATAAAGATGGGGGTGGATCGATTGGTGGTCTCGGTCGATGGAGTAAAACCTGAGACTTATACTCACATTCGGGGAGCAATGCTTTCTCAGGTCTTAAATAACCTTCGCCTGTTAAATGACATTAAAAGGCAATGGGGATCCTTAACCCCGATCCTGGGGATTGAATTTGTGATCCTTAAAAGCAACATGACTGAAATAGCTGAATTGACAGGATTGGCCTCTCGATTGAATGCTGATCGGATTTTGGTTAGCCATGTCTTATCCTATACCGAAGAGATGTATCATGAGATCCTTTATGGTTATGAACCTCAGACTCCCCTTGGCACGAGGGGTTGGCCTGTAAAAGCGGATGCCTGGGTCATGTGGGGGACCTTAGATTTACCCCGTATGCATTGGGGAGCTGAGAGAAGGTGTCGCTTTATCCACGATCGTGCAATCGTGATCGGATGGGATGGAGCCCTCTCCCCCTGTTATGCGCTATCGCAAAACTATCACTATTTTGCCATTGATGGCCGGAAGAAACAGGTAAGCCGTTATGTTTTAGGAAACGTTCATGAACAATCCTTAGCTGAGGTCTGGATGTCAGAAGAATTTGTTCGTTTCAGGAGTGAGGTGATAGAGTTCCGTTTTCCTTCGTGTCCTGATTGTGATCTTCGTGAAAGTTGTGACCTAAGAGGTCGTAATGAAGGATGTTGGGGATGGAATCCATCCTGTTCGGATTGCCTTTGGGCACAGGATATTATAAGATGTCCATGAAGTAGGGGTTTGAAGCTTGATGCGGAAAAAAAAGATCTCTTTGGATGTTTGGTTATATGGTGAACTCTCCAGATATGGAAGGGGGGCAGAAGAGAAAGGCTTTGCCAATTTAAAGATTCATCTTTCTTTAGGAAGCACAATGGCTGATCTCCTATCCAGGCTTGGGATGAAAGGAGAAGAAAGGGGGATTACATTTATCAATGGAAAACTCAGTGCCATGCCCGGTCTTCAACCTGATGAGGGACATATGCTCCACGACGGTGATCGAGTGGCCTTTTTCGATCTTAAAAGCATGTGGCCTTTTCAGTATCGGCATGGAGCAGTCATGACTGAAGAGATGGCTCATGCCATGGAAACCGAAAAGGATCATGGGATCCATCACACCTACACTAAGGAGAGTCACTAATTCATCCTTTAGACCTGCCTTGAAATAATGAATCAAAATTTTTTTGTAACGAAAAATGATCCCTTTGGCAGGAGAATATCAATCTCCCCTTTACAAAGGGTGAGGAATAGGATAATCATTTTAGAGAAAGGAGGATTGAGAGATGGATGTGATGGAGGCAATCAAAGGGAGACGGAGTGTCCGAAAATATAAGCCAGATCCTGTTTCTGATGAAGTCCTCAAATCTGTGTTAGAGGCGGTGAGATGGGCCCCTTCCTGGGCCAATACCCAATGCTGGGAGATTATCATGGTTAAAGATCAAAAAGTCAAAAAGGAACTCTCAACAGCACTTCGGGAAGGAAATCCAGCAACGGCCTCAATGACTGAAGCCCCTGTCATTTTAGTTCTCTGTGGGAAAAAGGGGGTTTCTGGCTGCAGGGGCGGCCAACCTGTAACGGTCAAGGGAGATTGGTGGATGTTCGATATCGGACTGGCAATGCAGAATCTCTGTTTGGCTGCTTACGCCATGGGATTGGGAACCGTGATTATTGGAGCATTCAATCATCAAAGAGTAGAGGAGATTTTGGATCTCCCCCCGAATGTCGAAGTGTTGGCAATGACCCCCCTTGGATACCCTGCAGGAGCAGGAGCTGCTCCAAGAAGAAAAGAGATCTCAGAGTTTGTTTATTATGAAAAATATGGGGTTAAAGGGTAGTTTATATTTAGGGTAAAGGAATTAAGGCTCAAAAAAAAGAAGGGGATCCAATATGATGTTTTTTAATCTCATACACGGAGGGGACAAAGGTGATGGTTCCGGATAAGATTCTTCAATCCTTAGTGGTTCAGACGGAATCAAAATTGGTGATGGTGGTGATGGATGGGATTGGTGGATTACCCATCCAGGGAAAGACGGAGCTGGAAGCCGCTAAGACCCCCAATCTTGACCGGCTCACTCCAAAAGCAGCCGCGGGGATGATTGATCCTATTGCCTTTGGAATCACACCTGGAAGCGGTCCTTCTCATTTGGCTTTGTTTGGTTATGATCCCTTCAAATATGAGATTGGAAGAGGGGTTTTAGAGGCAATGGGGATCGATGTGCCTCTTTCCAAGGAGGATTTAGCCGTAAGAGGTAATTTTGCGACCATTGATGAAAGGGGAGTCATCATTGATCGAAGGGCAGGAAGAATTCCAACGGAGAGGAATAGAGAGATTTGCCAGTTCCTCGGGAACGAAATCAAAGAGATTGAAGGGGTCAGAACCTCTATTTACCCCGGGAGAGAACATCGGTTCGTCCTCGTATTTAGAGGAGAGGGGTTAAGGGACGATTTGACAGATGCCGACCCCCAGAAGGAAGGTCTTCAAGCCAAGGGGACTGAGGGACTTTCTCAGGAGGCTCAAAGAACCGCTGAGATTGTCAATCTCTATTTAAAGAAGGCAACAGAACTTCTAAGACCTTTTCATCCTGCAAACACCATTCTCCTGAGAGGATTTTCAAAGGTTCCGGAAATTCCAACCCTGTCAGAAAGATTTAAACTTAGACCTGCCGCGATAGCGACCTACCCTATGTATCGGGGGTTGGCAAGAGTGGTAGGAATGGAGATCCTGAAGACAGGGGAAAGCCTTCGTGAAGAGGTAGAGACTTTGAGGAAATTTTTTAATCAATATGATTTCTTCTATGTCCATTTTAAAAAGACAGATATGGCAGGAGAGGATGGGAATTTTAAAATGAAGGTGAGGGCGATTGAAGAGATCGATCGGATCCTCCCATTCATTTTCAAGATGAGGCCTGAGGTGTTAGTCATCACCGGGGATCATTCCACTCCTGCTCTCTTGAAATCTCATAGCTGGCATCCTAATCCCCTCCTCCTTTTCTCGAAATATGTTCGTCCGGATGGCCTCCGTCGTTTTACAGAAAGAAATTGTCAGAGAGGACAACTGGGGAGGTTTCCAGCCACGGGGGTCATTCCATTGATGTTAGCCAATGGACTAAAATTAAAAAAGTTTGGGGCCTAAAGGGTTCAATTCCAAACACCAAATTTCAACATGAAACATTATCACTATCTTTATGGGCCTGTGCCTTCAAGGAGATTGGGAAGATCATTAGGAATTGATCTGGTCCCCCATAAAATATGCACCTACAATTGCATTTATTGTCAGATTGGAAGAACAACGGAGAAAAGCCTCGTTAGAAAAGAGTATCTTCCAATAGAAGAAGTTCTTAAAGAGGTAAAACACTTCCTTGAGAATGAGGCCTCTCCGATCGATTATCTTTCCCTTTCTGGTTCTGGAGAGCCTACCCTTCATTCTCAAATTGGTAGGGTGATCGATCAAATAAAGGAAATCACCTCCCTACCGGTTGCTGTGATCACCAATGGGTCATTGTTTTATGAAAGGGAGGTCAGACAAGATCTGATTCAAGCAGATGTAGTCCTTCCTTCATTAGATGCAGTGTCTCCAGAAATTTTTAGAAGGATCAATCGACCTTATGCTGGACTCTCCATAGAAGATGTGATCAAAGGATTGGTTGAATTCAGAAGGATGTATCGAGGAAGGATCTGGTTAGAGATATTATTTTGTAAAGGGGTGAATGATTCCTTGGAAGAGCTCCAGAAGATGAAAGAGGTCATTCAGAGAATTCAGCCTGATCTTATCCATCTCAATACCGTTGTTCGGCCACCTTCTGAAGATTGGGTTTCTCCTTTAAGTTTAAGAGAGATGGAGAAGATTAAAAACTTCTTTGGGGAGAAGGCTTTGATCATCTCGGAGTTTGATCGACATCCATTCAGAGTCTCTGAAAAAGAGTTTAAGGAAAGGATATTGAGGACACTCAGGAGAAGACCCCTTTCCATTTCTGATCTATCTAAGGGGATGGAGATTTCGCAGGATGAATTGACTCAGTACCTAAAGGTTCTAATCCGTGAAGGAAAGATTCGATCAAGGGTCTTTGGGGACTCCATCTATTACGAAATAAAGTGAGGGTCAAGGGTTTAATTTTTGTATGGTTGATTTTATATTCGAATCCTTTAAAAGTTTAATAATCAAGATCCATTCATGTTAAGGGAGCGGGAATATTGGTTGATCCATGAAAGGAATGGTCATTAAAAATATTAGGAGAATGCTATGCGTATTGAAGCCTCCATTAAAAAACATGCTCGAAGGATAGGTATGGATCTTTGTGGAATTGCCCCTATCTCCAGATTTGAGGGTGCCCCCAAGGGAACACATCCCTGTGATTTCCTACCAGGTTGTAAATCTGTGATCAGTGTCGGGTTGCGATTACCCGATGGGGTAATTCAGACCATATTTAGAAATTTTGAAGACGGAAATCGGAAGGCACAAGGGATTTATGGGACCTATGGTTATACCATTGCCCCTAATTTTCATCTATTGTATGCCGTCTATGAGATTGCCCAGTATATTGAACGGACCACTGGATTTGCAGCGATGCCCACCCAAGTGGGGCCATTGGCTACGGGCATGTCCATCAGCCAACGACATGCCGCGGTAGCTGCTGGTCTTGGAGAATTTGGATGGCTCAGTATCGTTCTGACCCCAGAATTTGGACCCAGAAACAGGTTTGGTGCTGTTTTAACCACTGCTGAACTTGAGCCTGATCCAATGTATAATGGACCTCCTCTTTGTAATCCAAGTAAGTGCCATGTCTGTACGAGTATCTGTCCTACAGGGGCCCTCAGCAAATATGGAGAAAGAGAGGCGCGACGGGTTGTTTATCAAGATCGAGATGGTGAGAAGGTTTATGATTATTGTCATGTGGATATGAATCGGTGTCGAATTGCCGCCCATGCCCTCATGATCAAAACAGGGGGCAATGAAGACCTTGTCAGCTCATTGGATGCCTCGGCAAAAGAGATCGATGAGGCAATCAAGAAGACGCCTCCAGAAGGACTCCAAGCTTCCCCTACCTGGAAGTGTGGGAAATGTATGGCTTACTGTCCAACCGGAAATTGGAGGAAGAGATTCAAAGACACGGGCTTTTCCAATCATCTCCCCATGATAAAGTGGTAATCCTCTATTTGAAATAAAATGATAAGGTTCTGATCTTATGGGGTTTCTGGATGAGATGAAGGATTTGCGGTCATTTATCAGGAGGATTGAATTTGAGGAATAATATTTCCTCCTGAGGAGAAGATCACGACGTCAGCCTTAGGAATTCTTTTAGAAACCTGATCAATCGCCTCCTGAATATTGGCTGAATATGAGAATTTCATCATCTTTACTTGTTCTGGTGAGAGTCCTTCGGTGACATGGAAAACCTTAAATTTTTCTGCTAATTCCTTGAAGGCGACAATTTGCATAATGTAAGAGATACCGAAGGATTTTAAATGATTAGGAACATTTCCCTCGATTAGTCGACGATGGAAATCGCTTGCACTTTCAGGGGTTCTCATCTCCTCAATCAAGGGCATAATTGGACCAGCCTCTTTTTGTGGGGCCACCCATATGATCGATCCTCCTGTTTGGGTACAATAACCTGACATGGTCAGGGCCTTTGTGGATTGTACTCCAATTTCTAAGGGAAAGGCTGAAGTAATGGTCACATCGGCTAATTTTGGAATGGGAACTGAGTAGAGGGAGGCTGAAAAGGAGGAGGCTTCCCGATGTTCGGCCAATGGATCTCCTGCAAAGGCTCGTATGACTTCCTTCTTATCATTTATGATGAAGTCGAGCTTAAAGGTCAACCTTGAGAGACGACCCGCATCAACAATTTCTTCATAAAAAGAGTTTCCGTCAAGAAGGTTAACCTTGCTGTTCCGATGACGCATCCATGTAAAGTGATGACTCGCTACAGACCGATAGGATGAGGCCCCCGGCATGACAATTTTGTACCCCCCTCCAAAACCCGCGTTTGGATGAGGCATACATTCACCCACCCCGATGATCAGGTCTGAAAATGCAACATATGGATTGACTTCTACAAGAGTTCCTCGATGGGTCCTTCCAATGATGACATTCTCAGGAGAATGAGGATCATGAGTCAAAATACGTCCTTCTAATCGAGAAAAGGCCTCATCACCAATCTTAGTTCTTAATTGTTCTAAGGTGGGGATGGGATGCGTCCCGATCGCACAGATGGCTCTGATTCGATGGTCAGGGATCCCTCCACGATTCAATCGGTTTAAAATCTCAGGCAAGGCCAAATGGACAGGTGTGGGACGCTGGAGGTCATCAAATAGAATGGAAACATCCATTCCAGGTTTAGAGAGTTCCTCAATCCTTGGGGATCCAATTGGCTGATCTAAGGCTTTTTGTATTTCTTTTAAAGTATCTTTAACTCCAGCAATGGTAGGTTTATCTACAGAAGAGATTAAAGTCCATCCATTCGGTAAGGTGAAATAGATCTTTCTTTGGTCGTAATTAACAAAATGGTTCATAAGAAGGCAATTATAATATAGCATTTAAATTGGAAAGAAACAACTTTTTTATTTTCAATTACAAGAATTCTTGTTTGGTACTTTTTAAAAATTCACTGTATTTACAATAAGTTGAATTAAATAATTTGTCCTTGACAGAATCTATAATCTGGGATACAGTACTTCATAAAATGAGACGTTTAGTCATTAAGAATATCAGATCGATCCGTCAGAGGATTTATGATCATCTCCGTGAACAAATCTTGAGAGGAGAGATTCCTCCCCACCAGCATCTCATCGAAACTCAAATTGCAAAAAGGATTAAGACCTCAAGGACACCTGTCAGAGAAGCACTCCATAATCTTGAATTGGAAGGTCTTATCGAATCCATCCCGAGGGTCGGTTATGTAGTGAAACCTATTCATGAGAATGAGGTTGAGGAGATATGTGAGATAAGGAAGGTGTTAGAGCAGGTGGCGGCACGTTGGGCGATGGAGAAGGCTCATCAAAAATTGATTAAAGAGTTGAAGAAGAACATCCTGACCTCTGAAGAAAAGGCCTCCCTTGGAGATCCAAAGAGCTTTATCGACTTAGATGCCCAATTTCATGATATCATTTCAAGGCTAAGTGGGAGTCAACGAATTCAGGAATTGGCCCATACGCTCAGGAGGCATATGTTGAGATATCGAATCCAAAGTATTTATCTGATGGATAATGTACTAAGGGCCATTGAAGGGCACAAGGGGATTCTTGAAGCCATTGAAAAGGGTGATATGGAAGAGGTCAAAAAGGCGATTGAACGTCATCTCGAACAGGCCAAAAAGGATATGCTGAGATATGGAGTTAAGGAATCTACAGAGAAGATTGAAAAGGACAATCCATGATTGAAGTCAAGTTTAAAGGACGGGGTGGCCAGGGGGCTGTGATCGCATCAGAAATCTTAGGGAGGGCCTTATTCTTAGAAGGAAAGTATCCTCAATGTTTTTCACTTTTTGGAGGTGAAAGGCGAGGGGCTCCAGTGGTGGGTTTCTTGCGGGTTGACGATCAACCCATCCTTTTGAAATGTCAGATCAAACACCCTGATCACATGATAATTTTTGATCTCTCTTTGACCGATGAGGAGGAAATCTTTCAAGAGTTAAAACCTGATGGGTTGGTCCTGATCAATTCAAATAAAGGGATTGATTTTTTTAAAAATCTGAGGAGATACAAAATTGGTTTGGTGGATGCAGCGTTCATTGCCAGAAAAGTAGGTTTGGGACCTAACTTTAATACAGCCATGATAGGGGCCTATGTTCGGTTATCGAATCTGGTCAAGATGGAGACACTCATCGAAGCGATCAGGAAGATGGTTCCTGCTAAAATAGAATTAAATATTGAGGCCGCGAAAGAGGCCTATGAAGAAGTAAAAGTCTTTGAGATAGAAGAGTCGATGGAATATGGAAACAAAGAGTGATCTATACCAAGAGTTAGTCATTCCGATCTCATATGGAAGCTCAGAGGTGATTGAGACAGGGAAATGGGGGTTTCAAAAACCCGAAACGGTCTATTTGACTGCTCCCTGTCAGGAGGCATGCCCTGTAGGGAATCCTATCCCACAATTCCTTTATTTGGCAGGAAAGGGGAGGTTTGAAGAGGCATTGGAAGAGATATTGAGAGAGAATCCCTTTCCAGGGGTATGTGGGAGGGTCTGCATTCACCCGTGTGAGGGGAGTTGCCACCGGGGTCAATATGATGAGGCCGTCTCCATCCACACACTGGAGCGATATATATTCGATGCCACCTCAAACCAATCCATTGATATCGGCCCCCCCTTGAATGCCAATTCGAAGCATGTGGCTGTTGTTGGCTCAGGCCCTGCAGGGCTTTCAGCGGCCTATTTCCTTGGCTTGATGGGATACTCTGTTTCCCTTTTTGAGTCAAAAGAGGAATTGGGGGGGGTCATGCGATGGGGGATTCCAGAGTACCGACTCCCTAAATCCATCTTGAGAAGGGAGATCCAGAGGATCCTTCAACTTAATATCAAGGTGAACACAGGGGTGAGGGTGGGAGAATCCCTCTCTTTTGAGGAGTTAGATCGATTTGATGCCATTTTCCTCTCTCCTGGAGCAGGACTGAATTTATCCATGGGGATCGAAGGTGAAGATTTAAAGAGGGTTTGGAGGGGAGGAGATTTCTTAGAACGTATCAATTCGAAGGATAAGATCAGAATTGGGAAAGAGATCATTGTGGTGGGAGGGGGCAATACAGCAATGGATGTTGCCCGATCAGCTTTGCGTCTTGGGTCCAAGGTGACGGTGGCCTATCGTAGAACTCGAGAAGGAATGCCTGCCATCGAGGAGGAGATTCATGAGGCTGAAGAAGAGGGAATCCGATTTGAATTCCTAATGCAACCCATAAGCGTGAACCGCCTTAAAAATGGGAGAATCCGTGTAAAATTTCAAAAGATGAAGATAAGAGGAAAAGATCGATTCAATCGGCCTAACGTTATTCCTATAAAGGGAAAATATTCATTCATGGAGGCAGATGGTTTGATCGCTGCTGTGGGTGAAGGGGTGGATCTTTCATGGGTCCCAGAGACCCTTAAAGGGAATGGGTTGATCAAAGTGAATTCTGTCCTCCAGACAGGTCATCCAAAAATCTTTGCAGGTGGAGATTCCATTGATCAACCCCGAACCATTGTCACGGCCATTGCCTCAGGGAAAAAGGCCGCCATTTCGATCGATCTCTATCTAAGGGGTTTTTCTCAGGATGAGGTATTTTCTAAGATTCAGGTTGGGAAAAAGGGTGCCCTCTCCATGAAAGATTATCTTTCCATTAGAAAAGGAGACAACCCTTCTCCCCCCAAGGAAGTCATCGCCTATTCCCAGCTTAACACCTTCTATTTCGAACCAAGTAAAAGGGTTACTCCTCGGAGGTTGAATCTGGATAGGGCTTTAAAGACCTTTTTAGAAGTTAACCTTGGTTTAAAAGAGAAGGAAGCCCTTTTTTCTGCTTTAAGATGTTTTTCCTGCGGAACCTGTAATTATTGTTACAATTGTTATTTTTTTTGCCCTGAAGGGGTGATTTCATTTGATCCAATCCACCAGGTCAGGACCGTTGATCTTGATCATTGCAAAGGGTGCGGGACTTGTGCCAAGGTTTGTCCTCGATATGTTGTCCATATGAAGGAGATTTCATGAGAGAATTTATGACAGGAAATCATGCCGTGGCCACGGCGGTTAAATTGTGCCGTACTCCTTTGATTGCGGCCTACCCCATCACTCCCCAAACTCCGATCTATGAAAAACTTTCTGAGTGGGAGGCTTCTGGCGAATTGAAGGGAATCATGATGCGGACAGAATCAGAGCATTCCGCTATGGCCTCCTGCATTGCCGCCTCTTTGACTGGAGTCAGGACATTTACAGCCACTTCGTCCCAAGGTCTTGCGCTCATGCATGAGATGCTCCATTTTGCAGCTGGATGTCGTGTTCCAATTGTGATGGCCAATGTCAATCGAATCATCTCTGCCCCTTGGGGATTTTGGGCTGACCAGTTGGATAGTCTTTCTCAGAGGGATACCGGGTGGATTCAATACTATTGTGAGAATGGTCAGGAGGCCCTTGATAGTGTGATCCAGGCCTATAGGGTTGCAGAGCAGGTCTATCTGCCAGCCATGATCTGTTTAGAGGCATTTTTAGTCTCCCATTTTATGGAGCCTATTGAAATTCCAGATCAGGGGGAGGTGGATCAATTTCTCCCTCCCCTGGATCTTCCCCATCGGTTTGATATGGATAAACCGGGTTACTTAGTTCCTGTTGTTCCACCAGAATTTTATCGAAAGTATCGACATATGGCCCAGACCTCTATGGATTCGGTTCAAGAAATTGCTCTACAGGTTGATCAGGGATATCGAGAGAGATTCGGAAGAGGATATGGGATCATTGAATCTGTGATGCTTGAAGATGCAGAGGTAGTCGTGGTGACAGCTGGGTCCATGACTTCCACCGCTAGATTGGCTATAAAAAATCTCCGAGACAGAGGATTTCCTATTGGCCTCCTTAAGATACGTCTTTTTAGGCCATTTCCAGTGAGGGCCATTCAACATGTTCTTTCTGGAAAGAAAAAGATTGTGGTCATCGATCGTAACTTTTCGCTCGGATGTGGTGGAATTTTTTGCCAGGAATTGAGGGCCGCAATGGTCCATTCGAAGGATCACCCCCTCGTCTTTAGCTATATTGCTGGGGTAGGGGGGACAGAAGTTGTTCCAGAAGCTATCGAAAAGATCGCCCTCGAGGTATTGGAAAAAGAAGAGGCTTTGGATCAACCGATTTGGGTTATGGATAGGTAAAGATAGATAAAGGAGCACTGTATGGTCTTTCCAGATTTAGGGCCAAATTATTTGAGACCAGGCCATGGGGCCTGTGCAGGTTGTGGGTTGGTGGTCGGGATGAAATTGGTGATGCAGGCCATGGGGCCTCGAACCATCGTTATCATTGTTCCCTCATGTGAGGGAGCGATCTCAGGGGTCTACCCCAATTCTCCCCATGCGGTCCCTGCCTTTCATTCTGCTTTTGAGATTGCTGCTCCTACTGCAGCAGGAATTGCTAACGCTCTTAAAATTTTAGGTAAAGACGATATCCAGGTAGTGGCCTTTGCAGGAGATGGAGGAACCTTTGATATTGCATTGGCCGCTCTTTCTGGGGTAACAAAAAATAATGATGATATCATTTATGTCTGCTTAGATAATGAGGCCTATATGAATACCGGGATCCAGGTGAGTTCATCAACCCCTTCATTTGCCTGGACAGGAACCACCCCAAAGGGAAATCCAAGGCGGAAAAAGAATATCATGGAGATTATGGCAGCCCATTATAATCCCTATTCAGCCACAGCCACCATTGGTTTTCCTCAAGATCTTCAACAAAAGATTTTGAAGGCCAAAGGGATCCGTGGAACGAAATTCATTCACCTCCTCTCACCCTGTCCAACTGGCTGGCGGATGGCTATGGATATCTCCCCTGAAGTCTCCATCTTAGCCGTTGAGACAAACATCTTTCCTCTTTATGAAGTTGAAGATGGAGTCAGGTATACCATTAACCATATTCCGAGGGAACGAGTTCCTGTTGAAGAATATCTCCTCAAACAAGGAAGGTTTAGACATCTGAAAAAGGAGGAGATTGAACAGATTCAAAGGGATACGGATGAAGAATGGGAGAAATTGAAGTTAAAGGCAGAATTCTACCATTTTAAGAAGAAGTCGCCTCTCTTAAAGAAGAAATCCGCATCCGCTCTGACCCTCTAATCCATGTTTATGAAAAGATTTTGGGCTGGTTTTGATAAGCTGACGGATTTGATGGCCTATTTTGCTGGAGTGATTCTTCTATTCATCACAGGGGCTGTCTGCTATACCATTGGCATGAGGTATCTCTTCACCAAGACAACCATATGGCTTATGCAAACCACCGAATATGCGCTGCTATGGATCGTCTTTCTTGCGACCACCTGGCTTTTAAGGGAGAAGGGTCATATCACAACTGATATTATATACACCCATCTCAATGAAAAGACAAAGAACTACCTCAATCTGATTATGTTTATCATTGGCGGGCTTGTCTGTGCGGTGATGGTTTATTTTGGAATCACCTATACGTATGAGTGTATAGATAAGGGAGTAATGGATGTAAGGGCAGTGACGATTCCAAAATGGATCATTTTTATCATCATCCCCATTGGTAGTTTATTTCTGACCCTTCAATTCTTTAGGATGGCATGGGGCAGAATGATTGATATGGGAATGGGAAGGTAGCCCATGGAATGGTGGTTGATTATTGCCCTTCTCTTTGGGGGGATGGTATTTTTGATTCTTACCAACCTGCCCATTGCCTTTGCCTTTCTCGTTGTCAATATGATCGGAGCCTACTTCTTCTTAGGAGGGGTACCAGGCCTGATTGCAGTAGTAACTGGAGTTTTTTCTTCAATCACCACGTTTACCCTGCTCCCTGTCCCCTTTTTCATCCTGATGGGTGAATTGATCTTCCATTCAGGCCTTGGAATTAATGCTGTCAATGTACTTGATAAGTGGCTCGGGAAGCTTCGTGGTAGACTCTCCATCCTTGCAATCATTATGGGGGTGATCATTGGGGCATTGAGTGGCTCGACAATTGCCACATGCGCCCTTTTGGGTACCATCCTCCTCCCTGATATGTTGAAGAGAGGCTATAGTAAGAGTATGAGTCTCGGGCCACTCATGGGAGTCGGTACGGTGGATGCACTTATTCCACCTAATGCCCTGACCGTAGTCCTTGCAAGCCTTGCTAATATTGATGTGGGTCAACTTTTAATGGCAGGTATTGTTCCTGGATTGATCATGTCAGGCCTTTACCTTGCCTATGTGGTGATATGGTGTCACCTCTTTCCAAAAGAAGCACCCATGTATGAGGTTCCCCGAATCCCTATCAAAGAGAAAATGAAGGTGGCTCTAAAAGATCTGGCCCCTCTTGGCCTTATCATCTTTATGGTTTTAGGGTTTATCTTCCTCGGGGTGGCAACCCCAACAGAGGCGGCAGCAACAGGAACTTTGGGAGCATTTATACTCACCTTCCTATACAGGTGTCTGACCTGGGAGGTGGTCAAGAAGTCAGTGATGGGCACAGTTAAAGTTACGGTGATGATCTTCATGATTGTTATTGTTTCCACAACGTATGGTCAAATCTTAGCTTTTACGGGTGCAGCGGCAGGGATGACAGAATTTATCATCAAGCTCCATGTCCCTCCAATTGTGATTCTTATCGGTATGTTGATTATTGTCCTTATACTCGGCTGTTTTATGGAAACCGTTGCCATTATGATGATTACGATCCCCATCTATATGCCTGTGGTCAACGCCTTCCATTATGATCCCATCTGGTTTGGAATCCTCATGCTGATTGCCCTCGAGACAGGTTTAATTACCCCTCCCTTTGGGGTGACCCTTTTTGTGATGAAAGGGGTGGCTCCCCCTGAGATTACGATGTCAGATATCTGGAGGGCTGTCACTCCCTACGTGATGGTCGATGTTTTATGTATCTTACTTGTTTTGGCCATGCCAATTTTAGCTACTTTAATCCCGAGCTTGATGGGAATGAAATGAAAGAAAGGAGGGATGGTTTATTAAGATTGAAATGAAAGTTTTTATTTTTAAAGAGAAGGGAGGATAAGATTATGAAGAAGAGATTGATTTTTGTTTTTTTCTGGGTTTTTATGTTAGGTTCTCTTTTAGTCTCACCCTCTGGACCACTTCATGCTGAACAAATTGTTCTAAAAGCCCTTAACGCATGGCCTAAGAATGCTGCCGAGGGTTTCACATCCCTCAATTTTTTCTTAGAGAGTGTGGAACAACAGATTGCAAAAAAATATCCTGGGGAGTTGAAGATCAATCTGATAGGGGGTCCAGAGGTCGTAAAGATTCAGGATCAGGTCCAAGCTGTGCAAACCGGCATGGTGGATCTTGTTCATACCACCAATGCCTATTATGTCCACCTGCTGCCTGAGGTGGATGCGATGAAGCTCTCGCAACTAAGGCCTTGGGAGGAGAGAGAAAGTGGAGCCTGGGCATTTTACAATGAACTACACGAAAAGAAGTTGGGGCTCTATTTTGTCGGAAGGATTGGGACAGACCTTCCCTTCAACCTTTACCTGACCAAACCCATTAAGACGGCTGATCTCAGGGGATTTAATATCCGTGTTTCACCCATGTACCTTCAGCTTGTCAAGGGCCTTGGTGGAAATCCTGTTGTAATTCCCCCAACAGAGGTTTACACAGCCCTTGAGAGAAAGGTGGTTGATGGATATGGTTGGCCAGCTATAGGCATTCGGGAATGGGGTTGGGAGAAGCATACCAAATACATTGTAGAGCCTTCATTTTACTCAGGACCTCATCCAATCGTGATGAACCTAAAGACCTGGAATGGACTCGCCCAGAAGTTCAAAGACGTAATAAACCAGGCCGCCATGGAGGCTGAGAAGAAGACGGTTGCGTTTTATGAGGAGGAACGTAAAAAGGAGATCCCTATTCTGCAGCAGGCAGGTCTTCAGGTGATTGAACTTCCTCCTGGTGAGAGAGAGAAGTTTCTGAAGATCGCTGATGAGGAGGGCTGGAAGGATGTCCTTGCCAAGTGTCCTGAGAATGGTCCAAAGTTGAGGGCCTTGCTCACAAGGAAGAAGTAGTGAAGGAGGCTGATTTTGGGAAGAAACTCACTTTTTCCAAATCAGCCTCTTTTGAGGCATTACATAGGAACGAAGAAAAATAAGAGGGAGAAATGAGAGATTTGATGAAGAGAATCCTCAGGATTATCCTCTTTGGAATGATCTTGGGAGTAAGCATCTCCTATGCCCTTCCCAAGGATTTAGAGATCAAAGGGAGGCAGTTGGTCTCAAAAAAGCCTCCCTTCACTCTAACTTTACCCTCAGATTTTAGTCTTTTTTATTCATACTCACACAAAAATCCAGAAGAAAATTCACTGACCCGTGTCTATTTCCTTTTGGTCCCTAAGGGGAGGTACATTGATGAGCTACTGATCCTGCAAATGGCCGATAAGACCAATCCCCAAGCTGGGCCAATGAGTGCTCCTCCTCTACAACCTTATACCGAGAAGAGATTATATTCGAAAGGAAGGGTTAAACAGGGGAGATTAGATGTGGATTATCTCATCCAGTTGATGGCTTGGGACCCCAATGCCCCTTCTCTGGAGCCCCTTCGTAAAAGAGGAATGATGATTCCCTCCCATTGGGCCCTTCAGGGACAATTTTTATTTCTTTATTTGGGAGAACATGCGGTCTACTTTCGATATTCAAAAGATATTCATAACTTTGGGGTAGAGGTTTCAGGGGAGGTAAAGGATTGGGAGAAAGGACGAATTTCAGGAAATGAAAAGAAGGTCTACGACTTTTTCCAAAAAAGATTTATGGAAATGATCCAATCCATTCAAATTCAACCATGATTCCCCCTTAAAGGTTCCTCCTTCCGTCAACCCATCACAACCTTCCAGGGCATAAGAAATTCTGTAGTTTTAGGAAGAGCTGGGGTTTTGGCTATAAAATTTTCTTCGACATCCCTGTCTAATTCCTCGAATGAGTGAGGTATTACTTAGAATCTTATCAGGCGGACAACCGCTCCTTCCGGATCATCATGGTTTTCCACTTCAGTAACCTTGAATATATTGACAGATCAATTTTTAATTCATATATTATGAATAATTACCCCCATTAAGAGGTCAAGCTGTTTGTTCCTTTCGAGGCAAAGCTTAACGATTGGAGCTTGCAGCAAGGATAGGTTAATCTCCTTATGAGTGAACCCAGGGTTTGATGACCCATGTCAGTTATCCCAATAGAGTGCCTATGAGGCTCTATTGGGGTTTACTCTCAGGGAAAGGAGGGAGATGGAATGCCCAGCTATGACTACCGGTGCCTGAATTGCAATAAGAAATTTACTGCCAACCTAAGCATCCAGGAGCACGATGCTGGGAAGGCAAAATGCCCAAAGTGTGGGGGGAAGAAGTTGGAGCAACTTATTACCGCTTTTCAGGTTAAGACCTCCAAGAAGAGTTAGGGGATTTATTAAAAAGGTTAACATTAAATTTAACAAGGACAAGGCTAAGGTTAAAAGATTCATTTCTAAATCTTAGCTTTTTTTTTATTTAAAAAAATGGTGCACTTTTAATTTGCAAATGACAACGACGAAATTTTACTTGACAAAATATATGGCTTATGTTACTCAACAATTGAATTAAGGACGTAATATGGATCAGCAAAGAGTTTTTAATTGGAGCAGTGAGTTTAATTTTTACTGGTTTTGGTTTATCCACAACCACCCACTGTTTCTGGCTGATCTCAATCAATAGGAGTTATCAGTTAGGCCGTGGGTAGGTTGAATGACCCACGGCCTTTTCTCTTTTTAAAGGCCGTGGAGGGAGTTGTCCCTTACGGCCTTTTTTATTTGAAGAAAGGAGGAAGAAGGCGATGATTGGGAAAAGGATCCGTTTGGAGCGTATCATGAATCGAGAGACAGGAAAAACCGTTATCGTTCCCATGGACCATGGAGTCACTATTGGACCGGTAACAGGTTTGATCAATCTCCCAGAAACGGTGAATGCTATTGCAAATGGAGGAGCGAATGCGTTTGTGGTCCATAAGGGGGTGGCTGAGGCCGGGCACCGAAGGAGGGGGAAGGATGTGGGTCTGATCATCCATCTTTCGGCGAGTACCCAGATGGCACCTGACCCAAATTCAAAGACCATGGTATGCACGGTGGAGGAGGCAATCAAATTAGGGGCCGATGGGGTATCCATCCATGTCAACCTTGGTGCTGAAGACGAGAGATCGATGCTCAATGATCTTGGCAACGTTGGCAGGATAGCCATGGAGTGGGGAATGCCCCTTTTGGCCATGATGTATACCAGAGGTCCAAAGGTGAAGAATGAATATGATGTAAAATTGGTGAAGCACGCTGCCCGAGTAGGGGCTGAACTTGGAGCAGATATTGTTAAAGTGGTCTATACCGGCTCTCCTGAAAGTTTTAGGGAGGTAGTGGAAGGGTGTTTTGTTCCTGTTGTCATCGCAGGGGGGGAAAAGATGGGAAATGATGAGGACATCATCGAAATGGTAAGAGGAGCAATGACAGCAGGGGCTGCAGGGGTCTCCATTGGGAGGAATGTCTTTCAACACAAAGATCCTGAAAAGATCGTTCAGAGGATTAGCCAGATTGTCCACGGGACTACAGGAGAAGAAAAGGTGGCAGCCATAGGAGTAAGAAGATGAAAAAGATCTGGGTAAAAGCCATTCCCTGGAATAAAGAACTTGCCGTGACTGCCTTGGAATGTGGCGCTGATGCCCTATGGATTCCTGCTGGGATGACCCAAGAGGTAAAGAGGATGGGAATCATCCCGACTATTTCTGAGGATGGCGATCTCATGCTCCATCATGACGTGGTCATTAAAGAGATTCGGGAGAAGAAGGATGAGGAAGAGATCCTTAGTATAAGTGGTTCCAAAAAAGTGATTGTGAGAAGTGAGAATTGGAAGATCATCCCTCTTGAGAATTTATTGAGTAAGACCCGTAACATTTTTATTGAAATTAATGATCTGAAAGAGGCAGAAACAGCATTTGGGATTCTCGAAAGAGGAGTGGATGGGGTGGTGATTGATCATCCTGATCCCGGGGTGGTTCGGCACATCCTTCAGACCCTAAAAAAGGGAAGAGAAAAGATTGACCTCCTTACCGCAAGGATGGTTCGAATTGAACCCATTGGCATGGGAGATCGGGTGTGTGTGGATACCTGCTCTTCAATGACACAAGGTGAAGGGATGCTTATTGGGAATAGTAGCCAAGCCTTTTTTCTCATCCATTCTGAGAGCATTGAAAATCCTTTTGCTCATCCTAGGCCTTTTCGGGTCAATGCAGGAGCAGTGCACGCTTATATTCTTATGGCCAATGGACAGACTCAATATCTTTCGGAGCTGAAATCTGGAGATCAGGTCTTGGTAGCAAATTTTAAGGGCCACTGCTATCCTGCCGTCGTGGGAAGGGCAAAGGTGGAAAAGAGGCCATTGGTTCTCTTAGAGGCTGAAGAGAGCAGCCAGATCATTTCGACCATCCTACAGAATGCAGAAACGATTCGACTTACTGCTCCTTCAGGTGAGGCCATTTCAATCGTCGATCTCAAACAGGGGGATGAAGTTTTAATCTATAGGGAGGGATCGGCAAGGCACTTTGGGGTCAGGATTGAAGAGAAAATTATTGAGAGATAGAGGACAGCCAAGGATTTGTGTTCCTATTGTTGAGACCTCATTGAACCAAGCCCAGAAAAATGTCTACCAAGCAAGTAAGATAGCTGACCTGATCGAACTCCGAATGGATTATCTGAAAACCCCTCAAGTCCCCACCTTCCTCAACGATAGGGAAAAGCCTTTTATTATTACCCATCGAAGAAAAGAAGAAGGAGGAAAGCATAAGAGGGACGAAAAGAAGAGATTCGAAACCTTGGAAGAAGCTATTCTCCAGGGAGTTGAGTATGTGGATGTGGAGGTAAGAAGTCAGAGATCCCTTTTACATCATTTAATCTCCCATAGAAGAGAGACCAGGATCATCCTTTCGTACCATGATTTCCAAAAAACCCCATCGATCAAGGAGTTAAAGAACCTTTTTAATCATATGGTCCAATGGGATGTAGATATCATTAAAATTGTTACGTTGGCCCAATCCTGGGAAGATAATTTAAATATTCTATCCCTTATTCCCTATTCAAGAAAAAGAAATCAGGAGATTTTGGCCTTCTGTATGGGATCAAAAGGAAAGATCAGTCGTATCCTCTCCCCTCTTATGGGAGGGGCATGGACCTATGCTACCCTCAATAGAGGAAAGGGATCTGCCCCTGGGCAGTTGACTGTTTACGAGGTAAAGGAAATCTGGGAGAGACTTAGATGATTGATGCACAAACAGCGATTTATGGAGTGATTGGGAATCCAGTCACCCATAGCCTGAGTCCAATGCTTCACAATGCAGCCTTCAGGAGAATAGGATTAAATGCGGTCTATCTGGCCTTTGAGGTAAGGAATCTCAAAGAGGCCATCTATGGAATAAAAGCCCTTGGTATTCGAGGAGTGAGCGTGATCTTACCCTTTAAGACTCAGGTCATTCCCCTTCTTGACGAAGTTGATGGAGTTGCAAAGAAGATCAATGCAGTCAATACCATTCAGAATCGAGACGGAAGGTTAATCGGTTATAATACCGATTGGTGGGCCGCCATGGAGGCATTGGAAGAGAAGGTGGATCTGAAAGGGAAAAGAGTTCTGCTCTTGGGAGCAGGGGGTGCTGCGAGGGCTATAGGTTTTGGCTTAAAAGAGAGAGGGGCGCAGGGGATCATCTCTAATCGGTCGATGAAGAGAGGGATGGAGCTGGCTCAGGATTTGGGTTTTGATTATAAACCTCTCGCCTCCTTAGAAGGGGTAGAGTTTGAGGTAGTGATCAATGCCACCTCCGTTGGCATGTGGCCAAATGAAAACGAGAGCCCCCTTCCAAAAGCTTTTTTAAGGGAACGGGTAGTGGTGATGGATATTGTTTATCATCCTTTAAAAACCAGATTCCTGAGAGATGCTGAGGATCGGGGGTGTCTGACCATTGATGGGATAGAGATGTTAGCCCGTCAGGCAGTGGGACAACTGGAAATCTGGACAGGGCAGAGACTTTCAATTCATCCAATTAAAGAGGACCTTAGAAAGGAATGGCTGAAAAAGGAATGATGGAGGTTAAACCGGTTGATCATTGTGATGCAGTGATTACTATTCCTGGCTCCAAGAGCTATACTCATAGAGCCCTTATGATCTCAGCCTTAGCAGAGGGAGAATCGATCTTAATCCATCCCTCACAAAATGATGATACGGAGCAAACCATTCAGGGATTAAATTACTTTGGAATCCATACTTCTCAAAAGATTGACGGGCTTCATGTCTTTGGAAGGGGTGGCAGGCTGGAAGGAGGGGATGAGGATATTTTTGTCGGAAATTCGGGATCCTCCATGAGGTTTCTTGCCGCCCTTTCTGCCCTTAGGAATGGAAGCACCCAATTGGATGGCGATGAAAGGATGAGGGAACGTCCGATTGGAGATCTTTTAAGTGGATTGAGGCAATTGGGAGTTGAGGCCTATTCTAAGGAGAGGGAGGGTTTTCCACCTGTTATGATCAAATCTCACGGCCTTAAAGGTGGAAAAGCAAGGATAAGAGGAGAAGAGAGCAGTCAGTATCTATCCGGCCTTTTGATGATTGCTCCTTATGCCCAAGAAGATGTTTACCTGGAGGTAACGGGTTCACTGGTTTCATCCCCTTATATCGATGTCACCCTTGATGTCATGTCCGGTTTTGGTGTAAAAGTAGAAAGAGAAGGGTATCGTTCCTTTTTAGTGAGAGCAGGACAGCGGTATCAACCCCGATGGTATCAGATCGAGGGAGATGCATCTAATGCATCCTTTTTCTTCGCTGCGGCAGCCATTACGAACGGGAAGATAAAGGTGGTAAATTATAATCCCTATTCCGTTCAAGGGGATGTTAGATTCTTAGACATCTTAGAGGGGATGGGGTGTGAAATCATTCGTGGAGAGGATTGGGCAGAAGTTCGTGGAAGGGATCTTCACGGGATAGATATTGATATGGGTGAAACTCCCGACTTGGTTCCAACCCTATCTGTCACAGCAGCATTTGCCAGAGGAGAAACCTGGATAAGAAGGATTGGGCATCTCCGCTTGAAGGAATCAGATCGGATTAAAGCCATTACGGTGGGATTGCGTAGCATGGGCATCCAGGTCAGAGAAGGGGAGGATTGGCTGAGGATTAAAGGGGGAGGGGCTCATGGTGCAGCGATTGAGCCATTCGGTGACCATCGAATCGCAATGAGCTTTGCCATTGCAGGGTTGGTGGTTCCTGGGATCAAGATTCAAGAAGAGCAGTGTGTAAACAAGTCTTTCCCTGAGTTTTGGGAAAGACTGAAGCAGCTCCATTGAGCCGAATCTAAGGGTCAAAGGTTTAAATAAAATTTCAACGATCATTGGCTGGATGGGGGACTCTTTACGGTTTTATGAACATCGTTTTGATCGGTTATCGGGGAGCTGGGAAAACGGTTGTTGGAAAACAATTAGCCTCCCATTTAGGAATGAAATTTATCGATATTGATCACCTCATAGAGGAACGATACCAAAAAAGGATTATTGATATTGTTGAATCCAAGGGATGGGATTATTTTCGAAACATAGAAAAACGTTTTATTCAGGAAATTTCAAGACAGGATCATTTGGTGATTGCACCTGGAGGAGGGGCTGTCCTCGATGTGAATAACATCATCGCCTTAAAGAAAAAGGGGTTCATCATCTGGCTCAAGGCGGACCCGGAGATTCTTTATAGGCGATTAGAGGAAGATCAAAGATCGATGAGCCAAAGGCCTCCCCTCACAGATAAGGGTTCCTTAGAAGAGATCAAGGAGGTATTGGCCGAAAGGAATCCTTTATATGAATGGGCCTCTGAAGCCCAACTCGATACTACAATATTAAGTGTTAAAATGGTCGTGGATCGGGTGCTCTCTCTTCTTCAGGAGAGGATTGGGAGATTATAGCGTGGGAGGCAATTCCTTTGGGACCATTTTTAGGATCACCACATGGGGGGAGTCCCACGGAAGGGCATTGGGTGTTGTGATTGATGGATGTCCTCCGAAAATCAGACTATCTCCTGAAGAGATTCAGATTGAATTGAATCGTCGAAGGCCTGGTCAGGGGACAGGAGCAACTTCCCGTAATGAAAGGGACCGAGTAGAAATCCTCTCGGGCATTTTTGAGGGCCTAACCACTGGGACACCCATTTCCCTTCTGATATGGAATGAGGATGTTGACTCAAGCTCCTATGAGGAGTGGAAAGAGGTTTTCCGACCTGGTCATGCAGATTTTACCTATCAAGCAAAGTACGGGATTCGGGATTATAGGGGAGGTGGAAGGGCCTCAGCCAGGGAGACGGTGGCCAGGGTGGCTGCAGGAGCCATTGCGAAGAGAATCCTCGAAAGGGAGAGGATTACCATTTTGGCCTATACGGTTGAATTAGGTGGGATCCCTATATCCACATTTCATATTGAAGAGATTGAGAAAAATTCTTTAAGATGTCCTGATCAGAAGGCAGCCATCGAGATGGAAAAGAGGATCGAGGAGATTAAGGGAAGAGGAGATTCGATTGGAGGGGTAGTTGAGATTCTTGTTCGGGGTTGCCCTCCTGGGTTAGGAGAACCTGTTTTTGACAAGCTTGAGGCAGATTTGGCAAAAGGGCTGATGAGTATTGGGGCAGTGAAAGGAGTGGAGGTGGGAGCCGGATTCAGAGCGGCTCGGCTGTTAGGATCTCAGTGTAATGATCCTATGGGTCCAAAGGGATTTGAAAAGAACGATGCAGGGGGAATCTTAGGAGGGATTTCGAATGGGGCTGATATTCTACTTCGTGTTGCGGTCAAACCTGTTCCTTCCATTCGTCTGGATCAGAGGACAGTGAATCGGGCAATGCAACCTGTTTCCATTCAAAATAGAGGGCGACATGATGTCTCTCCCATTCCAAGGATCAATTCGGTCTGTGAGGCTATGGTTGCCATTGTTTTAGTGGACCATTTGCTCAGGCAAAAGGCCCTTGAAAGTCTTTAAAAAGGATTATCTCAATGAAAGAAGAAGATGAGATTCAATTACTTCGCCAAAAGATTGAAAAGGTGGATGATGAGATCCTTGGACTTTTAAATAATCGGGCTAAAATCGTTCAACAGATTGGTCAAATCAAGTCCAAGATCAAAATGAACTTCTATAACCCGAGGAGGGAGGAGGAGATTCTCCAACGACTCAAGTCCTTGAACTCAGGTCCCTTCCCGAGATGGGCCATCCCATATGTGTTTCGTGAAATCATTTCTGCATGTCGTTCATTGGAGACAGAGATGACCGTAGCTTTCTTAGGGCCCCTGGCGACATTTTCTCATATAGCAGCCATCCAGTACTTTGGAAGCTCTGTTCAATTTATTCCAGAAAATACCATTCAGGCCGTTTTTGAGGCAGTAGAAAAGGGAAAGGTGGACTATGGGGTGGTTCCTGTTGAGAATTCTACTGAAGGACCGGTCAACTCAACCCTGGATATGTTTATCCAATCGGAGGTTAGAATCTGTGGAGAGATCATGGTAAGGATTTCCCATGATCTTCTTTCTCAGAGTGGAAAGTCTGAAGAGGTCCAAAGGATTTCTTCCCATCCACAAGCTCTGAGCCAATGCCAGGGATGGTTAAAGAGGAATTATCCTCATGTCCAATGGGTGGAGGCTGCCAGTACTGCAAATGCTGCACAACAGGCTACGGAGGATCCAAAGATAGCAGCCATTGCTAGCTCCTTGGCTTCTCATCTCTATGGGCTGAAGGTGGTGGCCAATCAGATTGAAGATAATCCGAATAATTTTACACGGTTCTTAATCCTCGGCCGAGGAGAGGTGGAGAGGACTGGCAAGGATAAGACTTCTATCCTCTTCTCAATTTCCCATACTCCAGGAGCACTCTATCAGATCCTTCAGATCTATTATGATCAGAGAATCAACTTGACGAAGATTGAATCCCGTCCTATCAAAGGAAAGCCCTGGGAATATCTATTCTTCATCGATTTTGAAGGACACATCACTGATGCAAATGTAATGGAAGCATTAGAAAGGATGAAGGGACGGGTGATTTCAATGAGGGTTTTAGGTTCCTATCCTCAATTTATCCAATAGGGAGTTGCACGATTCATCATTGTTTCCACCATGCCGAGTATGTAAGTTTAAATGTCTCTATCGTTCTTTCTGAGAATAATCCCTTGATCTCAGTGTTT
Source organism: Deltaproteobacteria bacterium (assembly GCA_037441725.1). GTDB lineage: Bacteria > Desulfobacterota > BSN033 > BSN033 > UBA1163 > JBBIRT01. The sequence continues at coordinate 52,373 of JBBIRT010000001.1, forward strand.
CTTTTTAATTAAAAGGGTTGTAAAAATAATTCCGATCAAGCTGATGGTCAAACATACCCAAAAGGCTAAATGGTAGCTATTCGTTAAATCGAATAGGTGTCCAGTCACCAATGGACCTGTGGCTGCTCCTATCATTACACTGATATTGAGAACCCCAAAGATCAATCCATGGGACCTTAATCCAAAAAGATCTACAATAAGGGGCGAATGGGATACGGCAATTCCCCCAAAAGCAAATCCAAAGATTCCTCCACTTAAGAAGAGGCCAAAGGGGGTCTGAGTTTGTAACCACCCAATAAAGGAAATACACATCAGAACGAAACCAACTAAGAGGACGGTTTTATTTCCGAGTACATCCCCTGTTCTTCCTAATAATATTTTTCCAAGTATACTAAAACCTCCTATCATGGCTAAGATGTTGGCGGATCTGATGGGTGAGATTTTTAATTCAATGGCATGAGGCACGATATGAACAATAATCGAAAATACACAGAATCCGTAACAGAGACCTGTTCCAAAGAGGAACCAGAATCGAGGCGAACGGAGAGTTTCCTGCAAGGAAAGCCCTTCAATCACAGCAGGATTTTGAGTTAGGTCGATGGTATCTCCTTGATGAGCAATTCTCTGGCTTTCATCCGGTTTTTTAACGAGTTGAGCCAGTAGAATCACTCCCAAGAGGATGACCCCTCCTAATAGGATATAGGAAGTCCGCCATCCATAAAGAGAGATGAATCGACTCGCCATGGGAGGACCAAACAGTGCCCCTATTCCAGTCCCCGAGGCAACGATCCCTGTAAATAAACTCCTTCTTTTGTCAAACCATCTTGCCATGGTGGAGAGAAGGGGTATAAAGGCTCCACTCATCCCCGCTCCTATCAGCAGCCCATAGGATAGATAGAGGTGAGAGAGAGATTGAATTTGTGACATCAAAATGAAACCCAACCCTAAGAATAGTCCAGAAAGGGTCATCACCATTCGGGGACCAAAACGATCGGTCAATTCTCCCATCACAATGGTTAACATCGCATTCATGATGGATGCCATGGAAATGGCTCCTGCGGTCATTGCCCTTGTCCATCCAAATTCATTTAACACGGGCTTAAAAAAGACTCCAAAGGCATAGTAACCTGCCCACATCATTGACATGATCAGTAAGGAGATCCCTGCCATAATGTAACCATAAAAAAAGCCTTTTTCCTGATTAGAGGAATGATCCATTTTTCTCCTTAATCTTTCCCAATAAACTTTTTCCAATATCTATTGACCTAAATTATCAATTTTTTCAAGGAAAAATATCTTGACAAATAAGAGATAAATTTGTTAAATAATAAAACATCGATCGATAGGATAGATTATGAAAGAGAGATATCATTTGAGTCAGGGGAACTGGTGGTGCTGGGCAGATATAGAAAAGGAGGCTTGCCCAGCGCTCATTTGAAACATTGAAATAGGGATAAAGGCCATGGGCAGCTTCCAAGGCTCCCATGGCCTTTATATTTTTATTGAAAATCAAATTTGAAAGAGGCCATGGTCAATCCATGGCTTTTTTTTTGGAGATGGAACAATGGCCATACCCTCCCTGGAAGATTTTAAAAGACTAAGTGAAAAAGGTAACCTCATTCCAATATTCAAGGAGATTCATTATGATCTGGAAACCCCTATCTCTGCTTTTCGGAAGATGGATGATGGGGAAACCTCTTTTCTTCTTGAGAGTGTGGAGGGAGGAGAAAAATGGGGTCGTTACAGTTTTTTGGGATCAGGATCTGTTTATATCTTTAGGAGCAGGGGGGATAAATTTGAAATTCTTAAACATGGGAAGATCTTTCGAAAAGGGAGGATGAAAGATCCACTTCAAGCCCTTGAGGACTTCATGAGTGGGTTCCATCCTGTTGTTCAGGACGATCTTCCTCGATTTTCTGGAGGGGCTGTCGGGTATCTCTCCTATGATGTCGTAAGATCATTTGAGAAAATCCCAAGCCTTCTTCCTCAGGAAATCGATCTTTACGATTCTTCATTCATGATTACGGATACGCTTTTGGCCTTTGATAACTTAAAGAAAAAGGTCAAGGTTATTCTCAATGTTTTCCTGGATGGAAATCAAACACCGATCGAGGCCTATCAAGAAGCTCAAGATAAGATGATGTCTATCATTTCAACTCTTCAGAATTCCATGCCCCTTCCTTATAAACAAGAGACCTTTTCTCCTTCTCCGCTTTGTTCAAATTTTTCTAAAGAGGCTTATATGAAGGTGGTTGAAAGGGCAAAGGAATATATTCGGGCAGGAGATATTATTCAGGTGGTTCCTTCCCAACGCTTTACCACCGAGATTCATTGTGACCCTTTTGACATCTATCGAGCCCTTCGAAGTATCAATCCCTCACCGTACCTTTTCTATCTTAAGATGAATGGTCTGGTCCTCCTTGGAAGTTCCCCTGAAGTGATGGTCCGTCTGGAGGGTAAAAAGATTGAACTCCGTCCAATCGCTGGGACACGGAGACGGGGCAAGACCCTTGAGGAAGATCTTGCCTTAGAAAAGGATCTCCTGTCTGATGAAAAGGAGCGGGCAGAACATATTATGCTGGTTGATCTTGGCCGAAATGATGTGGGTCGCGTCTCAGAAATTGGATCGGTTAAGGTTACGGAATTGATGACTGTGGAGAGATATTCCCATGTGATGCATATCGTCTCCAATGTCCAAGGGACGCTGGCTTCAGGGAAAAATGCCTTTGATGTCTTCCGGGCAGCTTTTCCTGCTGGAACAGTTTCTGGTGCCCCAAAGATTCGGGCCATGGAGATCATTGAGGAGTTAGAACCCGTTCGGCGTGGGGTCTATGCCGGAGCAGTGGGATATTTTAGTTTATTAGGGAATTTGGATACCTGCATCACGATACGCTCTATCCTTGTGAAGGATGGAAGGGCTTACATCCAAGCAGGAGGGGGAGTGGTTGCAGATTCTGACCCGGAGAAAGAGTATGAAGAAACGATACACAAGGCACAGGCCATCTTTAAGGCCATTGAGCTTGCAGAGAAAGGGTTATTATGATTCTCATGATCGACAACTATGATTCTTTCACTTATAACCTGGTCCAATATTTGGGTGAATTGGGAGCAAGATGTGAAGTCTATCGAAATGATCAGATTGATCTTCAGAAGATCGTAGAAAAACATCCCCAATCCCTTGTGATCTCTCCTGGTCCTGGTACCCCTAAAGAGGCAGGGATTTCTCAAGAGGCTATTCGAAGCATGGCAGGGAAAATCCCCATTCTTGGTGTCTGTTTGGGCCATCAATGTATTGGAGCGGCTTTTGGAGGGAGAATTGTTAGAGCCGATCGAATTATGCACGGAAAGAGTTCTTTGATCTATCATGATGGGAGAACAATTTTTAAGGGACTCCCTAATCCCTTTCCAGCCATTCGTTACCATTCCCTTCTGATCGAGCGGATGAGCCTGCCTGAATGTCTTGAAATTTCCGCAATGACGCAAGAAGGAGAGATCATGGGCATTCGACATAGAGATTATTTCGTCGAGGGGGTTCAATTCCATCCCGAGTCGATTATGACTCAAGAAGGGAAATCCCTTCTAAGAAATTTCATAGAAAGGCTAAATCAGGAGGTTTAGGGATGCTTAAGAGATTCATTGCAAAGGTGGTCGATGGAATCGATCTGACCGAGGAGGAATCAGGTGAGGCCATGGCTTATATCATGAGAGGAGAAGCTCCTCCTACGCAGATTGCTTCTTTTATCACAGCATTAAGGATGAAAGGAGAGACCATCCAAGAGATTACAGGATTTGCACGGACCATGCGGGAAAGGGCTGTTCGGATTCGGGCAAGAGAAGGAGAGGAGGTTGTGGACACCTGTGGCACAGGAGGGGATGGAAAAGGGACGTTTAACATTTCAACCGCAGTGGCCTTTGTTGCAGCAGGAGGTGGATGTACCATCGCCAAACATCATAATCGTTCTGTATCGAGTCAATGTGGGAGCGCGGATGTATTAGAGGCCTTGGGGATAAACTATGCCCTTTCTCCAGAAGATACAGAAAGATCTTTACAGGAGTTAGGTTTGGCCTTCCTCTTTGCTCCGACATTTCATCCTGCAACCAAACATGCCATGGTCCCCCGAAGGGATATAGGGATTCGAACGATCTTCAACCTCCTTGGCCCCCTGACAAATCCTGCAGGAGCGACCGTCCATCTGACAGGACTGTATAGAGGAGATCTTTTACCAACCATAGCCGAAGTTCTGAAAAATCTTGGTAGTCGATCCGCCTTCGTCGTTCATAGTGAAGATCACTGTGATGAGATCAGTATCACAGGCAAGACCACTATTTGTCAGCTAAAGGAAGGATCGATTAAGACCTTTCAGATCGAACCTGAAATGGTAAACTTGAAAAGGGCCAAATTAGAAGAGATTCAGGGTGGACCCCCTCGAAGGAATGCAGAGATCCTTCTTCAGGTTTTGAGAGGGGAGCTTGGCCCTCCAAGGGATGTCGTTCTTATCAACGCAGCTGCGGTTTTTGTTGCCTCAGATAAGGTTTCAAATCTAAGAGATGGAGTGGAATTGGCAAAGGAATCCATTGATTCGGGCAGGGCAATGAAGAAGCTCAAAGAGATGATTCAATTTTCAAAGGGAGAAAAAATAAGATCCTAGCCCCATTGGTGATCCAATGTTTTTAGAAAGGATTATCGAACTAAAAAAGGAGAGGATTCAAAAAAGAAAGGGGTTGCTCCAGCAGAGAGAGATGGAAGAGATCATTCCCTCCCTTCCTCCTCCAAAGGATTTGATGGGATCGATCACACAGCACCCTCCTATTGCAGTGATCGCTGAAATAAAGCGCGCATCCCCATCCCTTGGTATGATTAAAGAAGAGGTGGATATCCTTCAACTTGCAAAGGAATATGAAAAGGGGGGAGCCACAGGTATCTCTGTTCTCACGGAAGAGGATTTCTTTAAAGGCCATCTCTCTTACCTCCAGTTGATCAAAGAGAAGGTGTCGATTCCGATCCTTCAAAAGGATTTTATCCTCGATCCATTTCAGATTTATGAGGGAAGGGTCGCTGGTGCGGATGCTGTTCTCCTTATCGCAGCTATTCTTGATCAAAACCAGCTCAAGGATTTTGTCGATTTAATTCAGGGGCTCCATATGGTTCCTTTGGTAGAAATCCATAATGAGGAAGAACTGGAAAAGGTTTCAAACTTGGATTTACCCCTGATAGGGATTAATAATAGGGATTTGAGAACATTCGAAGTAGACTTAAGGACAAGCCTTCGTTTAAGAAAAAAGATTCCTTCGGCCATCAAGGTGATTAGTGAAAGTGGAATAAAGAGTTCTGAGGAGGTAAAACTTCTCAAATGGGCAGGATTTGATGGGATTCTGATAGGAGAAGTTTTGATGCGATCTCCTGACCCTTCCTCAAAGATCAGGGAGCTCATGGATATATGGTCTGGATAAAGATCTGTGGGATTACCAACAAAGAAGATGGTATCAATGCAGCCTCCCTTGGAGCCAATGCCTTGGGCTTTATCTTTGCACCCAGTCCAAGGAGAACAGACCCAGAGTCAGCAAGTAAAATCATCTCGTGCCTTCCGCCAGACCTTTTCAAAATTGGTGTATTTGTGAATGAGGATCAAAAAGAAGTAGAGAGGATCATTAAATATTGTGGTCTCAATGCAGTCCAGTTTCATGGAGAGGAGTCCCCTGAATACTGTAAAGAGTTTCTCCTTCCTGTTTTTAAAGCCATTCGTATAAAAGATTTAGAAAGCATTCATGGGATAGAAAGATATCGTGGAGTTTCCCTTCTCCTCGATACCTACCATCCAGAGAAAGCAGGGGGAACAGGGGACCCCTTTCCATGGGAGATTGCATTGATCTTAAGGAGGAGAAGAAATTTTATCCTTTCAGGAGGATTAACTCCTCGGAACGTGCGAGAGGCCATTGAGAAGGTGAGACCCTGTGGGGTGGATGTTAGCTCAGGAGTGGAATCCTATCCTGGAAAGAAAGACTTTTTTAAAATGATGGAGTTTGTGATGGAGGCAAAGAAAGCGGATGAACATACCTGACAAGAGTGGTCATTTTGGAATCTTTGGAGGAAAGTATGTGCCTGAAACCTTGATCCATGCCCTGGATGAACTCGAGAAGGCCTACCTTTCTCAAAGAAAGGATATTTCGTTCCAGCGTGAACTTCATTCCTATTTAAAGGATTATGCGGGAAGACCCACCCCTCTTTATTTTGCAGAAAGATTGACTGCTGAACTTGGAGGAGCCAAGATCTATTTGAAGCGAGAAGATCTGGCCCACACAGGATCACACAAAATCAATAATACCCTGGGTCAGGGGCTTTTGGCCAAAAGGATGGGGAAAAGAAGGATTATTGCTGAGACAGGAGCAGGCCAACATGGCGTAGCCACAGCAACGGCAGCAGCCCTTTTGAGACTTCATTGTGCCATTTATATGGGAGAAGAGGATATACAAAGGCAGTCTTTAAACGTCTTTAGAATGAGACTCTTAGGGGCAGAGGTCATTCCTATCTCTTCAGGAAGCAAGACCATGAAGGATGCGATTAATGAGGCGATAAGGGATTGGGTGACCCATATTGGAGAGACTCACTATCTTTTGGGATCCGTGGTGGGTCCTCACCCTTATCCGAGGATGGTCAGGGATTTTCAATCGGTGATTGGGAGGGAAACCAAAAGGCAGATTCTTGAAATGGAGAACCGCCTTCCTGATCTTTTAGTAGCTTGTGTAGGAGGAGGAAGCAATGCCATCGGTCTTTTCTATCCATTCCTTAAGGACGGTGTACGATTAATCGGGGTAGAAGCAGGAGGTTTGGGATTAGATACAGGAAAACATGCAGCTTCTCTGAGTGCAGGCTCCATTGGTACCCTACACGGGGCAAAAAGTTACCTTCTACAAAATGAATATGGAAATATCTTAGAAACCCATTCTATTGCCGCAGGTTTAGATTATCCTGGAGTAGGTCCTGAACATGCCTATTTTAAAGATTGTGGAAGAGCAGAATATGTTACCGTAACAGATGAAGAGGCATTGGAGGCGTTCCATTTACTCGCAAGGACCGAAGGGATCCTTCCAGCCATGGAGAGTGCCCATGCTTTGGCCTATGTCAAGAAGATTGCCCACACCTTAGAGAAGAAACAGATTATCATTGTCAATCTTTCCGGAAGGGGAGATAAGGATGTTCAGACTGTTGCCTCTCAGATGGGAGTTCAACTATGAGTAAGATCGATCAGGTATTTAAAGATTTAAAAAGATTGGGCCATACCGCATTGATCCCTTTCATTATAGCAGGAGATCCTGAAATAGAAACGACTGGAGCCCTGATTAAAGAGATGGATGGATGTGGAGCAGATATCATTGAAATAGGTGTTCCCTTTTCTGATCCCTTATTAGATGGACCGACTATCCAAGCTGCCTCATATAGGGCCTTAAGAAGGGGAGTTGGATTGAGAGAAATTTTTAACATGACCAAGAGATTGGTAGGAATTGATCAGCCTCTGGTTCTCATGACCTATTATAATCCTGTTTTTCGTTATGGGTTAAAAAATTTTGCTATGGATTGTAAAGCAAACGGGATTGATGGGGTCATCATTCCAGATCTTCCTCCTGAAGAGGCTGGCCCCTGGATTAAAGAGGCAAGAGCAGTTCAATTGGATACGATCTTTCTGGCATCTCCCACAAGCTCCCTTGAAAGGATTAGAAGGGTGAGCCAACATAGCCGCGGATTTATTTACTATATTTCTGTCACAGGGGTTACTGGA
>JBBIRT010000002.1:0-2100 GCA_037441725.1 Deltaproteobacteria bacterium
AAAAGTTTTGGAATGACACTCTCCATTCATTCTTGGAAGTTTTTCAGAGCTCTCTCAAATTCTTCTTGACAAATATCTATTTTTATATTACTTAATCACACAATCAATACAAAGGGGTATTGAAGACAAGGGTGTCCATAAAAGGATGCCCTTTTTTTATTTATAATGACAAAGGCGTCAAAGAAATTTGGCGCCTTTTTATTTTATATCTCAAAGGATAAGGAGGAGAAAGATGACGTTTACAAAACCAAATCGAAGCCCAGCCACCTTTACGAAAAATCGTGTAGAACCTGCTCCCATCTCAGGGCTCTGCGTGACCTGCCTGGATGGCTGCCCTGGCCCCTGTGAAGTAGGTCGTTCTGCCCTCAGGGGAAGGGAGATCCTTTACCCCCAACCTTTTTCAAAGGTCACAGCAGGTTCTGAAAAGGATTATCCCATTGATTACTCCCATTTCAATATTCAGGGAACCTGTGTAGGGGCAATTGGCGTATCAGCTGACCCAGACCATGCTACCTTTCCTGCTGTCGATGTCTCCACTGAAGTCGGTTCAAATGAAAAAATACGAATGAAAGTCCCCTATTTTACTGGTGCCTTAGGCTCTACCGATATCGCCCGTATCCATTGGGAATCGATGGCGATTGCTGCAGCCATCTCTGGAACTTTGGTTGTCGTAGGAGAAAATGTCTGTGGAATGGACCCCAAGGCGGAATTTAAAAATGGTCATGTCGTTAGGTCTCCAGAAATGGAGCGTCGCGTCAAAACATTCCAGCAATGGTATGATGGGTTTGGGGGAATCTTAGTTCAGTATAATGTGGAAGATGTCCGTTTAGGCGTTCCTGAATATGTTGTCGAGAAACTCGGTGTTCAGATCATTGAACCCAAATGGGGACAGGGGGCCAAAGATATAGGGGGAGAGGTTAAGCTTCCAAGTCTCGAGAGGGCCCTCCAGTTGAAGAGCCGAGGTTATATCGTCCTTCCTGATCCTGAAGATCCTGTGATCCAGGAAGCCTTTAAACAAGGCGATTTTAAAGAATTTGAGCGTCATTCCAGATTGGGTATGGTTGACGAAGAAGGGTTCCATAAAGAAATTGAAAGGTTGAAAAAAATAGGAGCTAAATACATCTCACTAAAAACAGGTGCCTACCGACCCGCGGATTTAGCCCGAGCGGTTAAATATGCCTCCGATGCCAGGATCGATCTTCTCACTGTGGATGGTGCAGGAGGAGGGACAGGTATGAGTCCCTGGAGAATGATGAACGAATGGGGGATCCCAACAGTCTATCTTGAGAGCCTCCTTTATAAATTCTTAAAACGTTTGGAACAAAAGGGGGCTTTTATCCCTTCCTGTGCGATGGCAGGAGGGCTTGCCCTGGAAGACCACATCTTTAAAGCCATTGCCTTGGCTGCACCCTATATTAAAGCCATTTGTCTGGGAAGGGCATCTATGACTGCTGCGATGGTTGGAAATACCATCGGAGAAATGGTCAAAAAGGGGAAAGTCCCTTCAGACATTGCTAAATTCGGAACCGATATTGAACACATCTTTGTTTTGTCTGCAAAATTGAAAGATAAATATGGAAAGGATTTTGAACGTATCCCCACAGGGACGATTGGAATGGTCACCTATTTTGACCGGTTGAATGCAGGACTGCAACAACTGATGGCTGGAGCCAGAAAATTTGCATTAAGATACATTTCGAGAAATGACCTCTGTGCCTTGACCCGTGAGGCTGCTGAGATTTCCGGGATTCCATATGCCATGGATTGTGATCAAGAGGAGGTCGATCAGATCTTAGGTTAAATGGAGGGAAGAATAGAAAAGGGGATACCTGTCTCTTCGGTATCCCCTTTTTTATTCACATGAGCATTCTTCTTTTCAAATGAATAGTTTTCGTTTATGATAACATTAGAAGTCCCTGAGCAGAGCTTATAGCCTGTCAAGGTAGGAAGAAAAGGAGAACATATCTTTGGAAAAGGGAAGATCCTTTAAGGAGTCAAAAGAGATTAATGCCTTGTTAGAAATTAGCAAGGCCATTGCCTCGGGCCTTTATCTGGATGATGTCTTACGCCTGATTGTCACAGTCACGGCCAATTTGATGG
>JBBIRT010000002.1:2110-55560 GCA_037441725.1 Deltaproteobacteria bacterium
ATTCAAATATATGTTCCTTGTGGATTCTCGATGAAAAATATCAAAAGTTGAAATTAAAGGCGACTCAGAGCATTAGCGAAGAATATCTGAAGGAAAGAAGTCTATCTTTGGGGGAGGGAGTGGTGGGACATGTGGCCCTTTATAATCAGCCCATGGCCATTCACAATGTGCTTGAAGAACCCCTCTATAAAGAAAAAGAACTGGCCAAAAAAGAAGGCTTGGTTTCTATGCTTAGTGTCCCAATGTGTATTAAAGACAAAGTCATTGGGGTAATCAACTGTTATACTTCTTATCCTCATCTCTTTTCGAGAACAGAAGAGGAGATCCTCACCACTGTAGCCAACCAGGCAGCTATCTGTATTGAAAATTCAGGACTGATGGAGACCCTCGATATCAATGAGATCCTTCGATTGGTGTTGGAAGGGGTAACAAAGAATGCTGGCTTTGACCGTGCCCGTCTCTACCTCGTTAACGAAAAGAAAAATCTCCTTGAATGCAAGATGGCTGTTGGAGTGGATGAGGAGTGGATTAGGGGAATCACTCTCCCTTTAGATCCTGAAGATAGTGCCGTCGCTCGATCCGTTCTGGAGAAACAACCCTTTATTATCCCTGATACCAGTAAAGACCCAAGGGTGAACCCCCTATTAAGGGAAAGGCTGAATCTCCATTCACTGGTGGTGATCCCACTTCTTGCAAAGGAAAGGGCCCTGGGAGCAATTGCAGCAGATTTCATCGATTCAAATAAAATGATCACCCATGAAGCCCTTGAATCGGTAATGGTTTTGGCCCAACAGGCAGGTCTTGCCATCCACAATGCTTTCATGTACCAGGAACTTAAAAACTTTAGTCAGCAAATGGAAGAAAAGATCCAAAAGACTACCATAGATCTCAAAAAAACAGAAGCCCAGTTGATCCGATCTGAAAAGTTGGCTGCTTTGGGGCAATTGGCTGCTGGGATCGCTCATGAGATCCGAAATCCATTAACGAGCATCAACATCCTAATCCATTCCTTGATGGAAAATCTTCCTTCAGAGATTTCCTATCGAGAGGATCTCAAAGTGATCGAAGAAGAAATCAATCGGATCAATGAAATTGTGGGACAGTTTCTTCAGTTTGCTAAGCCCACACCTCCTCTCTTGGAAAAAGCAGATCTCATCTCCCTCATTGAAGAAACCCTTCAGTTGCTTCGCCCACAAATCGAAAGACAATGGATTAGGGTTGAAAAAGAGTTTCATCCCCTGCCCTCTATGTTCATGGATCGGGAACAGATGAAACAGGTTATTCTCAACCTCTTATTAAATGCCATTCAGGCTATGCCCGAAGGTGGGAATTTGCTATTAAAAGGAGCTCTCTCAGCGGATCACGAATGGATCTTCTTTTCTATCCAGGATTCTGGAGTCGGTATTCCTGAGGAAAATATAGATAAACTCTTCGATCCCTTTTTCTCCACAAAGGAAGGAGGAATTGGCCTTGGTCTTTCCATCGCACATCGGATTATCGATCAACACCAAGGAAAGATCGAGGTGAAGAGCAAACCTGGAAAAGGAACCCTTTTTATGGTCTGGTTACCGATTCATCATGAGCGTTGAATTTTGAACGATAAACAATGGACGATCCCTTTTTTAATTCTCTAAGGAAATGGTAGAAGAACATGCCAACCATCTTAATTGTAGATGATGACAAGTCGATTCGATATTCCCTGAAGCGGATGTTAGAGGGGGACTATTCGATTCTTACGGCTCAGAGTGGAGAGGAGGCATTGGTTCAGTTTAGGGAGGGGGCTCCTGATCTGGTTCTGATGGACATCAAGATGCCTGGTCGGGATGGGATGGAGGTGTTGAAGGAGATCAAATCGATAGATCCCAAATCATTGGTCATTCTCATGACGGCCTATGGGACGACCGAGACAGCCATTGAGGCCATGAAGTATGGGGCTTTTGACTATATCCTCAAGCCTTTTCCTATTCCTCAGATGAGGCGGTTAGTAGAGAGGGCTTTGACGTTGAGGAGATTGATGAAGGGGGGAGTCACTTATGCTCCATTGGCCGATGGGGAGGGAGAGGAGGAGCGAATTGTGGGCTCTTCCTCCAAGATGCAGGAGATCTATAAGATGATTGGTCAGATTGCTCCCAGTGAGGTGACGGTTTTGCTTCGGGGAGAGAGTGGGACGGGAAAGGAGTTAATGGCTCGGGCGATCTATCATCACAGTCTTCGTTCGAACCAGCCCTTTTTGCCGGTCAACTGTGCGGCCATTCCGGATACGCTTCTTGAGAGTGAGCTGTTTGGACATGAGAAGGGAGCCTTTACCGGGGCCGTTTCTCGTCGGATTGGGAAACTGGAGCAGTGTCAGGGGGGGACGATCTTTTTGGATGAGATTGGAGACATGTCCCTTTCCACTCAGGCCAAGCTATTGAGGGTACTTCAGGAGAAGACCTTTGAGCGGTTGGGGGGGATGGAGACGATCAAGGTGGATATTCGTTTTATCGTGGCCACCAACAAGGATCTGGAGGAGGCCATTTTGAAGGGGAGATTTCGAGAGGATCTCTATTATCGGCTCAATGTGGTCTCCTTGATGATTCCTCCTTTACGGGAGAGGAGGGAGGATATTCCTCAGTTGGTCACTTATTTTTTGAAGAGGTTTAATCGGGAATTGAGGAAGGGGGTGGTGGGGGTCACCCCTTCAGCGATGGACAAGATGATGGCTTATGGGTGGCCGGGGAATGTGCGGCAGTTGGAGAACGTATTGAAGAGGGCGATGGTATTATGTCAGGGGGAATGGATTTTGGAGGATCAACTGTTTCTTGAGGGGGGACGAGAGAAGGAGGAGGTAGAAAGTGAGTTGAGTAAGAAAACGATTGAGGATCTTCTGGATATGCTTTTTGGTGAGCTCTCCAAGGTCCAGACTTCTCAGGATCTGGATATGATCTCCATTCTGGAACGAGGACTCATTCTCCGTGCCCTTCAAAAAACCAAAGGAAACCAACTCAAGGCTGCCTCTCTCCTTGGAATCCATCGGAGTACCCTTCGGGGCAAAATGGAAAAATATAATATTAAGAAAGAGGTATTGGTTTCAGAAGAAGAATAACCATTGCGGATTGCGGAATTCGGATTTCGGGATTAAAATAGTGAGCTTTAGAGGTTAATCATTTTAACTCCACGCCATGCGCCATGCTTTATGCGCTTTGCGACTTTAAGGGGTAAAGTATGCGAACCCTGAGAATCGGTCTCTGTCAGATTAACACTACCGTTGGCGATATCGAAGGAAACACAAGAAAGATTCTGGACTATATCAAAAAGGGAAAGAGGATGGGAGCGGATCTTGTTGTCTTTCCAGAGATGGCTGTCACGGGGTATCCCCCTGAAGATCTTCTGCTTATGCCTAAATTTATTGAAGCCAATTTGAAAGCGATGCAAACCATCGCCCGAGCTACCTCCTCGATGACTGCAGTCGTGGGATTTGTAAATAAGGAAGGAGATATTTTTAACTCTGCTGCCCTCCTTCACCATGGGCAGATGGTTGATGTCTATTCCAAAACCTTTCTCCCCAACTATGGGGTTTTTGATGAGGATCGATATTTCCAAGTGGGTAAGGAAAATTTCATCTTCAACCTTAAATCGACTCCCATTGGATTGAGCATCTGTGAGGATCTATGGTATCCAGGAGATCCCATCCGAACACAAACTTTATATGGAGGAGCAGAGCTCATTATCAATATCTCATCCTCCCCCTATCAAGTGGGGAAATCTGCCTCTCGCGAAAAGATGATCTCGACCAGGGCCTCAGATAATGTGGCCATCATTGCTTACTGCAATCTTGTGGGGGGCCAGGATGAGTTGGTTTTTGACGGAGGAAGTCTGATCTATGATCAAAGAGGGGAATTAATGGCTCGAGGTAAACAATTTGAAGAAGATCTGGTTCTGGTAGATCTGGATATGGAAGCCGTCTTTCGGATGCGACTCCACGATCCCCGAATCCGCAGAGAAAGGTTGGGAGATGAGGAAAAAAGGGTGAGGAAAATTGATCTCTTATATGAAAATCGACCTAAAAGGAAACCCCCTCTCCCCAAGAGAGAGATCCAAGTTTTGGATCGCCTTTCTGAAATTTACTCTGCTCTGGTCCTGGGGACTCGGGACTATATTCGAAAGAATGGATTCCATACAGTCCTGGTTGGATTGAGTGGAGGAATCGATTCTGCCCTAACAGCATCCATAGCGGTAGACGCCCTCGGAAAGATGGGGGTCGTTGGGGTAGCCATGCCTTCGCCTTATTCCTCTAAAGAATCCCTCAGGGACGCAGAGCTTCTGGCTAAAAATCTTGATATCCGATTTCTCACCATCCCAATCACCGAGATATTTCAAGCCTATCTCAAAACCCTCTCTCCTTCATTTAAAGGTCGGAAACCCGACGTCACGGAAGAGAATATTCAGGCCCGCATTCGGGGAAACATCTTGATGGCCCTCTCCAATAAATTTGGATGGCTCGTCCTGACGACAGGAAATAAGAGCGAAATGAGTGTGGGATATTGTACCCTCTATGGGGATATGGCAGGCGGATTTGCAGTTTTAAAGGATGTCCCTAAAACCCTCGTCTATGAATTGGCGGAATATAAAAATCGAAGAGAAGGAAAAACGATCATCCCAGAAAGCATCTTTACAAAAGCCCCTTCAGCAGAATTGAGGCCAAACCAAAAGGATGAAGATTCACTTCCCCCCTACCCTATTCTCGATCCCATCCTTCAAGCCTATGTGGAAGAGGATAAAGGGGTTGAAGAAATCGCAAAGATGGGGTTTAAGGAACGTATGGTTAAAGAAGTCATCCAAATGGTCGATCGAAATGAGTATAAACGGAGACAGAGTCCACCTGGGGTGAAAATTACCCACCGAGCCCTCGGAAAAGATCGAAGACTCCCTTTGACCAACAAATTTACCTCATTATAAGTATAAAAGTAAAAAGCATTTACTCACCGTTGCCAGTGATGGATACAGTAAGAAATGGAATCAGCGAGGGCATAAAGCCGTCCGAAGACATGAGTTGCTGTCAACTAAGGTCACACCTAACATCCAATGGGTTGGATGATTGGAATCGATCAACGCTAAAAAGAAGGAGGATTAGGTTCGGTTTTAAACCCACTCTCTTCAATGATAAATTGATCATCACCAGGATCAGGTTTAAATTCCAACAGAAGTTTTTTAGCTTCCTCTATATAGGAACCTTCTCTCATCCGAATCTCTCCATGGGGGACAACGACGATTGCGGATTCTCCTTTTACAGGGCACCTCTGCTCACAAAAACCACACCCATTACACTTTGAAGCAATGACAAATGGACGTCGATATCCTTCGACAGGTCTGAAAACAATTGCATTATATGGACAAATTTCATCGCAGATCAGACAGGGCTTATTTTCTGCCCAGACCAGGCACATCTCCTTTCGCAGGATGGCGGTCCCAACCTTTGCATGGGTCTTTTCCTCAAGGGACAAAGATCGGATGGCCTGGGTTGGACAGACCTTTCCGCAAACATTGCAGTTCTGATCACAGGGAGCCAAACGAAGATCCATTCTGGGAGTCCACAATCCTGAAAAACCTGATTCCCAGAGAGAGGGTTGAAGTGTATTGGTTAAACAAGATTTCATGCACTCTCCACATCGGATGCAGGTTCGCAAGAATTCAGTCTCAGGGATGGCACCTGGAGGGCGGATGAGCTGATGTTTCCCTTGTTTTAGACTAAAGGGGGTCTTCATGGCCAGAAACCCTACCCCGAATCCCCCTGCTAAGGCATAGAGGAATCCCCTGCGGGATAAATCCAACTTAGAATATTCTCCGCCAATAGATAGAGAGGCACGAAAAGTAATTGCATGCTGCGGACAAACCTTCGCGCAGGTTCTACACTGAATGCATTCGGGAAGGTGAATATTTTTAGGGTCCTCCTCGATTGCTCCCATGGGACAGGTCCTCTGACAAATCAGACATTCGTTGCACGATTCACTGACTCGCCTTTTGAAAAGTCCGATGGGAGAGAAAAGGCTAAGAAGGGCTCCGAGAGGGCAGAGATATCGGCACCAGAACCTTTGGGCAAAATGGTTGACGGCGATGATCCCTCCAAAGATGAGTAGGGTGAGGGCCGTCATATAATAAACAGGCTGGAAATAATGAAGGTAAGAAAGGCCCGTCCATCTTAGGGTCTGAAACAAAGGTCTTAAAAAATCCAGAAGAAGATTCATCAGGGTAATGGCGAGGGGATAAATGAAGAAAGTATAGAATCGTGTGAGAAGAGCAAGTGGGTCCATCAGAAAGGCCAGAGAGAGACCGGTGATTCCAGCAACGATAAAAATGATGAGTAAGATGTATTTTATTCTTCGAAGGCTTGCCTCATCCTTTAAACTCTTCCGATTTTTATTTTTAAAGAATAAGGGGTCTAAAAGGTCAATGGCTCCCCCCATAGGGCAGACATAGGCGCAAAAAAAGCGACCAATGGCCAGCGTCACCCCAATGGTGATAAGAGCTAAGAACACCCGACCAATCACCTTTCTTGCCGCAAAAACCGCATTTAACCCCAATAAGGGATCAAGCCGTAAATAAATATCTGCAGGAAGCCAATCAGGTAATTTGTAAGTTGCAAAGATAAACAAGACTGAAAAAAAAAGGAGGGAAAGGAGCTGAAGGATGCGCCTCATACCGTTCCTTTGTAGATCTTAAGCTGATCGATATCAATCTTTCCAAGTCCCCTTTGGTGGGCCAAAAGCAAATGTTCAATCTCACGGCCTTTAAAATTTCTTCCGTACCAGGGAACAATACCGACTCCAAACGTATCGACAGCCACAGGATCTATACCGGCAATGATAAGATGGGGTTTTTTCACCTCTCCAGGTCCTCCGGGGCCACCTGAGACCAATGCACGGGTAGCATCAAGAAGGGTGAGCTGAGGCTTAATCACGGTAGCCAGATCCACAATGGCATGATGAATATTATGGTGAGAATGAAAAACCCCTCGGTCCCAGATAATACCCATGAGTCCTTTTAAGCCCAAACTGATTCCAGTGGTCGAATGAGATTTGGCGACAGGAAGATTAATGAACACCTGGCTGTCTAAAACCTCTTTCATGACCTCAACCTTCCCTAAAACTTTTCCTTTAGGGATCTTTATCTCCTGGTAAAACTTCTTTTCTTGAAGGGCAAGGACATGGACTCCTGAAAGATTTTTACATGCCTCCCGGATCCCTGTTCGTTCGAGACACAATTCTGGCTGATGGAGGGTATGATCCAGGACCAATACCTGCTTGGCTCCTGCCTCCATACAGAGTTGAGCCACTGTCGCTACCACCAAGGGATGGGTAGTCGCCCCGAAATCAGGGGTTCTTGAAAAGGACATATTCGGCTTTAATACAACCTGATCTCCTTTCTTAACAAAATAGGAGATTCCTCCTAAGACCTCTAAAGCTCTTCGGGTAGCTGATACAGGTTCGCCTGAAATCACGGCCAGGTCATACTCCTCCTTTTGATTAGAAAAAGAAGGATGCCCCACCAGGCTCAATGCAATCCCTGCAGTGGTCGTTTTAAGAAATTGACGCCTTGAAATCCTCTTTTCTCCACTAATCATAAAAGTTTTGAATCCTCCCCTTAATAAAATATTCTTTTCAATTATAACACGGATTTCATAGGATGCCCCTGTTTATAAAAGGAAGGAGTGATTTTCTCCTGGTCGTTCCAAAAGGATATTCCATGTCTATTATTTAGCAACGTGCCCTGAATTCGCCAAATGACTTCTTTTCAGAAATAAAATGTGCGAAAGATTATTTCATTTGGTTATAACTCAACCCCTTAAAAATACTTATTTAAATGCGAAGACCTCTCTCCCTTAACAATTGGAACAAGGATTGCTCATAACAACTTCAATTTTCTCAGGTTGGAAGGAATTTATCAGTTGAAAAGAGATGCCCTTAATACCCACCTTCACCAAAGGAGAGGCCCCTCTCCTCCTTCCTCCCAAGAAAAATTGCTCTTCACATTAGAGAGAAAGCTTAAGGAGCTGACCGTTCTTTATAAAATTAGTCAGCGATTAGGATCTGGACAAAACTGTGAGGAAGTCCTTCCCGAAATTCTAAGGATCTTCCATTCACACTTGGGGATGAATCGGGGGACTATCGCTCTATTAGATTCCTTAACGGGCCAGATAGAGGTTCGTGCGGCTCATGGAATGACTGAAGAGGAGGTAAAAAGGGGAAGATATTTAGTCGGGGAGGGAATTACCGGAAAAGTGGTGGAATCGGGCAAACCCATGTTCGTTCCACAAATCGAGAAAGAGCCTCTATTTTTAAATCGAACACGGTGCAGAGATCATATTAAGAAAAGTAACATCTCTTTCATCTGTGTCCCTATCAAAAATGGCCAGAATATTTTAGGGGCTTTGAGTGTGGATCGACTTTTCAGTGAGGAAATTGCCTTTGAAGAAGATGTCAGACTCCTTTCCATCGTTGCGTCCATGATTGCCCAAGGGCTCAAGATTCATCAGATGATTCAGGAGGAAAAAGAGGAACTCTTGAATGAAAATCTCCTTCTGAAAGAGAAATTGAGAGAACGATACAATCCCTATAATATTTTAGGGAAAAGCAATAAAATGAATGAAGTCTTTCAGATGATTGAACAGATTTCAAATACGGATGTAACCGTCCTCATCCGAGGAGAAAGTGGTACCGGTAAAGAATTGGTAGCCAATGCTATCCATTTTAATAGCCTGCGATCCCTCCAGCCTTTCATAAAGATCAATTGTGCAGCCCTTCCTGAAAACCTTATTGAAAGCGAATTATTTGGTCATGAGAAGGCAGCCTTCACCGGAGCAACGGAACAAAGAATAGGAAGATTCGAAAGGGCAAACAGAGGTACACTCTTCCTGGATGAAATTGGTACTTTGGATCTTAATGCCCAGGCAAAACTGTTAAGGGTTCTGCAAGAGAAAGAATTTGAAAGAATTGGTGGAAGTCGAACGATCCGTGTGGATGTCCGCATCATTGCGGCTACCAGTAGGAATTTGGAAAAGTCAATGAAAGAGGGAACTTTCAGGGAGGACCTTTATTACCGTCTAAATGTCTTTCCGATTTTTATTTCCCCCTTAAGAGAAAGGAAAACGGATATCCTTCTTCTAACTGACCATTTTGTTGAAAAATTCAATCGGAAACATAAAAAGCACGTTCGAAGGATTTCAACTCCAGCCATAGACATGCTCATGCAGTATCATTGGCCGGGCAATGTGAGAGAACTTGAAAATGTCATCGAGCGGGCTGTCCTCCTCTGCACGGATCGAGTCATCCACAGCTATCATCTTCCACCTACCCTTCAGACCGGAGAACGATCCGGCACAGTCCCCTCACTCTCTTTCGAAGAGGCAAGGAAAAATTTAGAAAAGGAGTTGATCATCGATGCTCTTAAAAACTCTCGAGGAAAGATGGCCGAGGCTGCAAGGCTCTTGAGAACCACGGAAAGGGTCGTTTCTTACAGTGTCCGGAAACTCGGGATTAACCCAAAGTCTTATCGTTCTTAATCCCACAAAAGTGTTGTTTCTCTTCTCTTTTCCAACAAATCTGTCGGATTAAAATTGCTGATTCCTTCTTTCCCGCTTTTCTTCTCCACTCTTACCTTCAACTGAAACCCGTTTGATTTTAAAGCCTTCGAACCCAACGAGCGTAGAAATAATTTAGCTGGCACCCTTCTTGATAAAGTCAAAAATTAAATACGAAGTTCGGAAGGATATCCAAAGAGAAAGGGGAAAAGATGGAAAAGAGAATATTG
This sequence comes from Deltaproteobacteria bacterium, assembly GCA_037441725.1. Lineage (GTDB taxonomy): Bacteria > Desulfobacterota > BSN033 > BSN033 > UBA1163 > JBBIRT01. The sequence goes on from JBBIRT010000002.1 coordinate 11,897, forward strand.
GGGTTGAGTTTGTTTGTTTCAATAATGTTTGTATTTGTAATTCATGTAGGCGGTGAAGAGGTAAACCCTGCGGCAAAACCTGCCTCAAGTCCAGATGAAATAAAGAGGATTCTGGAGGAGATAAGAAATTACCTGGGATTAAACATCTATCTTCAGGGAGGGTATACATTTAACCTTAGAAACCCTGACTCTAAGACAAACGAACAGAGGATTTTCGACAAGAAGGCAAATTCTTTCCTCATAGATCTTGCACAGATACAGTTTGCTAAGGATGCACCGGTGGGAGGAGTTGGGTATAAACTAAAAGTTTCAATGGGTGAAACAGCAAAGTTCATACACTCGGCCGGTCTTGGGGACCCTAATGACGAGGTGGACCTTACAGAGGCATATGTGGATTATGTTGCACCCCTTGGAAGTGGTCTCAAGCTGAGATTTGGAAAATTTGCAACTTACCATGGTGCCGAAGTTATAGAAGCAAGGGATCATTTTAACTATTCACGTTCATTTCTCTTTAACTATGCAATCCCTTTTACTCACACGGGTTTGATGGTAGGGTATGCATTCTCGAAAGCCTTTAGTGCCAACCTCTATGTGGTCAATGGGTGGGATGCCTTCCATGACAATAACAAAGGTAAAACTTTTGGAACAAGTTTCGTTTTGATACCCATCGAGCCCTTGTTCATGAACTTAGGGCTCATGTATGGACCCGAACAACCTGACAATAGTTCACATCATAGGTTTCTCATTGATTGGGTTGGAATATTTAAGGCAACGAAAAATCTGACCTTCACCATAAATGCCGATTATGCGAATGAAAAGAAGGATCCACTCAATTTTAGTAGGTCTTCCAGATGGTATGGAATTGCGATTTATGCAAAGTATGATTTTATGGACTGGTTCAGTACTTCTATAAGGTCAGAATATTTTGTTGATCGAGATGGAGTCAGAACTGGAATTCGACAATCATTAAAAGAAATAACGATCTCACCCGAATTCAAAATTACGGAAAACCTTATTGTAAGATCAGAATACAGACATGATTGGTCCAATAAAGAAGCCTTTCATTCCCATCGTAATCCATTAGTAAAGAAGAGCCAAGACACCTTTGCAATAGGCATGATGTATACATGGTAACCGGACAGGATCATAACATAATCGGTCATGGCGTAGCGGCAACCTTGAACTATGAAAATATGCTAAGTTTTTGGGTTTACGGTTACGAAGCCCGTATCGGTAATGGGGGTGGTGGTCACATGGAATTCTTAAGACAAATGAAGTATCCGAATGATGAAACGGACATCCTGACCACTATCCCTAAACGAACCCAATTCCTAACTGATAAGGAGGACTGAAATGAAAACAATGAAACCTTTTATATTTATAATCATCTTAGCCATTCTTTTTTTCCCCACCCTATGCTCTTCACAGGAGAAGTCTGGTCCTGATTTAAAAATCATAGTAGATACGGTCTGGGTTCTGATTACTGCGGCGTTGGTCTTTTTTATGAATTTAGGATTTGCTGCGGTAGAATCTGGTCTTTGCCGAGCAAAAAATACCGTAAATATCCTATCGAAAAATGTAATCGTCTTTTGTGCCACCAGCCTTGCCTTCTGGGCGGTTGGATTTGGCCTTATGTTTGGGGATGGAAACCCCTTCATAGGATTAAAAGGCCTTTTTCTCCTTGGGGTTGATAACAGTCCTGCATCAGGGGATGCTTATCACGGAATCTTTTCCTCTCTTAACTGGACAGGGATTCCTCTCTTTGCTAAATTCTTTTTTCAACTGGTCTTTGCTGGGACGGCTGCGACAATTGTCTCGGGGGCGGTTGCAGAGAGAATTAAGTATTTCTCATTTTTTTTCTTTTCCTTCTTGATGGGAGCAATCATCTATCCGATTCCAGGGCATTGGATTTGGGGAGGGGGATGGTTGTCCCAATTGGGTTTTAAAGACTTTGCAGGTTCAACAGTTGTTCACAGTATTGGTGGATGGTCGGCCCTTGCCGGGGCCTACCTTCTTGGACCACGAATTGGAAGATATGGATCCGATGGGAGGGTAAACCCCATACCCGGTCATAACCTTAGCCTGGCTACCATTGGAGCCTTTGTCCTATGGCTAGGATGGTTTGGATTCAATGGCGGAAGCACTATGGCTGCTGATCCTCAATCGATCTCACTTATCATTTTAAACACCAACATGGCGGCAGCTGCTGGTGGATTGGCTGCAACCTTCACCTCCTACTTCGCCATAGGTAAACCAGACTTGAGTATGCTCCTTAACGGGCTTCTTGCAGGTCTGGTGGGAATTACGGCCGGCGCTGATGGAGCAACTGTTTTGGGATCGATCGTGATAGGATTTATTGCTGGCATCTTAGTCGTCTACAGCGTCATCTTTTTCGATCGGGTTAGGATTGATGACCCTGTGGGTGCTATTTCTGTCCATCTCGTTAATGGAATATGGGGAACCTTTGCCGTAGGTCTCTTCAATCAGGAAGGGGGTCTTTTATATGGCGGAGGGCTGAAACAGCTCTTGATCCAGATGGTAGGAATCCTTGCCGTTGCCGTCTTCAGCTTGATCTCCAATTTTATTCTATGGAAAATTGTTCAGGGTGTTATGGGCTTGAGGGTCTCTGAAGAAGAGGAAGTTCAAGGTCTCGATATTGGCGAACATGGGATGGAAGCCTATCCAGACTTTTCATTAAAAGCCTAACCCCCTCCTAACCTCCCCTTAATTGAAGGGGAGATAGATTGGGAGTAAAAATGATAAAAGGGAGGAAGAGATGAAAAAGATCGAAGCGATAATAAAGCCCTTTAAGTTGGACGAGGTGAAAAGTGCATTGACCAAAATAGGGATTCAGGGAATGACCGTTACCGAAGTAAAAGGTTTTGGAAGGCAAAAAGGGCATACTGAAACCTATCGTGGAACCGAATATTCAATTGATTTTTTACCCAAGTCTAAGATTGAGCTGATCATTCCCGATGAACTGGTCCCCCAAGTGATAGAGAATATCGAGCGGGCAGCAAAAACAGGAAAGATTGGAGATGGAAAGATTTTTCTATCACCGGTTGAAGAGGTCATCCGAATTCGAACAAGTGAAAGGGGGAAGGAAGCCATTTAAATTCCAATTCCCACCTTTAATTTGTTTGTTTCCAAACAAACTGTTTAAAAACAAACAGAAAGATCCATTATTTAATCAAATAACCCTCTTTTTATTGGGTTTCCAACCTCTTAATAATTATAATAAATTATAATTAAATCCATTCTCCTCCCACCAGATGGCATAAGGATTGCTCTTAAATGGGCCATGAAAGTTTTAATTCTCAAACACGTAGAAATAGAAGGTCCAGGATTAATAGAAGTCTGTTTGAAAAAAGGAAAGATCCCTTACGAGATCCTTGCACTCAACTCCAGTATTTCTTTACCAAAACTTGATGCTTTCACTCATCTTGTCATCCTGGGTGGTCCCATGAATGTTTATGAAGAAGACCTCTATCCGTTTCTTAAAAAGGAGGACCTCTTCATCAAAGAGGCTCTGCAAAGAGGGAAATCGATTTTGGGGATCTGTCTGGGAGCCCAGCTGATCGCCAAAGCACTTGGTGCCAAGGTCTTTCAAGCCCCTATAAAAGAAATTGGCTGGTATAAGGTTTCTTTGACCCCATCCGGCCTTAAGGATCCCATTTTCACCAATCTTCCACAGAGCTTTATGGTATTTCAGTGGCATGAGGATACATTTGAAATTCCAAAAGGGGCAATCCTACTGGCTACCTCAACCTCCATCCCTCACCAAGCTTTCCGATATGGAGAACATGCCTATGGCCTACAATTTCATCTCGAGGTAACCGAAGAGATGATTCATAAATGGATGGAAGTTTATAATGGGGAATTGGATCAGAGTAAAAATCCTCATTCCTCAAAAGCACAAATCCTGATTGAAACTCAAAAGAATATCAATACCTACACTGGAAGAGGGCTAAAATTCTTAAAAAAATTTTTAAGATCGAGCGATGAACCACTGACCCTTTGAATTCTTGTACCTCTTTAATAAGGAGGAGTGAAATGAAGGTAGACACCGGAGATACAGCGTGGATTTTCATCTCATCGGCCTTGGTGATGTTGATGACCCCAGGGTTAGCCCTTTTCTATGGAGGGATGGTAAGGTCTAAAAATGTATTAGGAACAATCATGCAAAGCTTTATTGCTCTTGGGGTCATCACCATTCAATGGGTTCTTTATGGATATAGTCTGGCTTTCGGCCCTGACATCGGACACGTAATCGGAGGTCTCAATTGGATTGGTCTCAGGGGCGTGGGGCTCGAACCTTTCCCTGATTATTCTGCAACCGTACCCCATCAGGCCTTTATGATCTTTCAGATGATGTTTGCGGTAATTACCCCTGCTCTGATCACCGGGGCCATAGCGGAAAGATTTAAATTTAAAACCTATCTTGTCTTTCTCATCCTATGGGCCACTTTTGTCTACGACCCTCTGGCACACTGGGTCTGGGGAGTTGGGGGTTGGATCAGAAATCTTGGAGCCCTGGATTTTGCAGGAGGATTGGTTGTCCATGTCAGCTCAGGGGTGGCTGCATTGGCAGCCGCCTTAACGGTGGGAAAGAGGAAAGGTTATGGAGATGAACCGATGCCCCCCCACAATTTAACCATGACCCTTTTGGGTGCGGCCCTCCTCTGGTTCGGTTGGTTTGGATTTAATGGGGGAAGTGCAGTGGCCTCGGGTGGTCTTGCAACTAATGCCTTTGTGGTAACACATATCTCTACCGCTTCAGCAGCCCTCTCGTGGATGATGGTTGAATGGGCCTATCGCGGGAATCCTACAGTTCTCGGGGCAGCATCAGGGGCAGTGGCTGGATTGGTTGCAATCACTCCTGCCTCAGGTTTTGTAGGACCTGTCTCCGCCATTCTCATTGGACTTGCTGCAGGTGTAGCCTGTTATTTTGCCATCAACCTAAAGAATAGACTGGGATATGACGATTCCCTCGATGTCGTTGGCGTACACGGAGTGGGCGGTACCTGGGGAGCACTGGCCACTGGCCTCTTTGCATCTAAGGCAATCAATCCTTCTGGGAATGATGGTCTATTTTTTGGCAATCTATCTCTGGTCGGAATTCAGGCCCTCAGTGTTATTTCTGCATGGATCTACTCTTTCACGGTCACTCTAATCATTTTAAAGATTCTTGATCTGACCATGGGATTGAGGGTCAGCGAGGAACATGAAATCAGTGGGCTCGATATTAGCCAGCATGGAGAAGCCGGTTACTCATTTTAATACTACAAATTGTTCATCGTTCATCGGTCATCGTTCATTGTTCATAGTTCATTGTTCATCGTTCATTGTCCTATGGGAGGTTAGATGAAAAAGATCGAGGCGGTCATCAAACCATTTAAATTGGATGAGGTGAAGAATGCCTTAACTAAAATTGGCATTCAGGGGATGACGGTTACAGAAGTGAAAGGGTTCGGACGGCAAAGGGGACATACCGAGGTCTATCGGGGGGCTGAATATAAGATTGACTTTCTCCCCAAAATCAAGATTGAACTGATTACTCCCGAAGAGATGGTCTTACAGGTAATTGAAACAATTGAACGAACATCTAAAACGGGTAAGATTGGAGATGGAAAGATCTTTGTCTCCCCAATTGATGAGGTCATTCGGATCCGAACTGGGGAACGTGGAAAAGATGCCATTTGAATGGAGGGATCTCCTCCGTCAAAATACTGAAAGGATGGATGGCATCGTCAGGAAAACGTTCCAGAAGGCCCAATCCCAAATCCCTCTTCCATCGGTGTGTCTCATCGCTATAGGCGGATATGGAAGGTCTGAATTAGCCCCTTACTCGGATATCGACTTGCTCCTTCTCTATTCATCCTCCCAAAAGGAATTGCTTTCCCCTTTGGTTGAAAAGATCCTCTATCCCCTGTGGGACTTGGGATTGGAGGTAAGTTGCAGTTCGAGATCGATTCAGGAATGTTTGAAAATGTCCCAATCAGATCTGCACACAAAAACCAGTTTTATTGATGGACGATACCTGGATGGGGAGTATGAATTCTTTAGGAAATTCTACCACCTTTTTACCAAAAGGATCCTCCACCAGAATGTTCAAAGATTTGCTGAAAGTCTGGCCAGAGACCTGGCCCTCAGAAGGCAGAAATACGAGGATCCAAATTACATTCTCGAACCTAATCTTAAAGAGGGGGTGGGTGGATTAAGAGATTTTCAGATTGGGAGGTGGATGATCCGAGCAAAATATAAAACGGATCGGTGGGACTTCATCCTTTTTCCAGATCATTCAAGGATGTTGGAGAAGAGTCTCCAATTCCTTTGGGCCGTCAGATTCCATCTCCATCTCCTCAGTGGAAGAAGACAGGATGATTTATCCTTTGAAATGCAAGAGAGAATCGCCCCACTGTTAGGATATCCCCATGGGGTCTCAGGGATTGAGGAAATGATGAGACAATATCATCTCTCCACCCAGAGGATCTCAAACTTTGTCCATGATATCCTTGATCGGGCCCGGGGTGATCTCTCACCCCTAAAAAAAGGCCTCTCTTTCCTTAGAAAAAAGAAGATTGATGAAAATTTCATTCTGATTCAGGGAGAAATCCACCTTGCCGATCCAGTCCTCTTTAAGAAAGAGGTGACCCAATTGATGACCCTTTTTTCTCATTGCCAAACTTATCAGGCAAGAATGGATTTTCGTACAGAGGAGGCAGTCATCGAAGCCCTTCCCTTTGTCGATCATTCTTTTAGAACCTCAAAAAGTGTCCATCAAACCTTTCTTTCCCTCTTTAAAAAGAGAAAAGGAATCGGAACAACATTAAAAAAGATGCATGAGCTTGGATTTCTCTCCCGTTATCTTCCTGAATTTTCATTGATCGAAGGAAAAGTTCATTTCGACCTCTATCATGTCCATCCGGTGGATATCCATTCCATCTTAGCTGTAGAGGAATTAGAAAAGCTAAATGAAGGGGATTATCAAAACGATCATCCATTACTCTCCTCTCTGATCAAAGAGATAGAAAAACCAGAGATCCTCTTTTTAACCACCTTCCTTCACGATATTGGAAAAGGCTTAGAGGGAGATCATTCTCTCACGGGGGCCCATCAGGTAAAGGTGATTGGAGAACGATTGGGACTTTCTCAAGAAGAAAATGAATGCATGGGATTGTTAGTCTCTCACCACCTTTTAATGGTTAAGACCGCCTTACGGAGAGACCTCCACGAAGAACAGGTCATCTTCCAATTTGCCAATAAGATTAAAACCCTCTCCCTATTAAAAATGCTCTACCTTTTAACCTTCGCCGACCTCAAGGCGGTTGGCCCGGAGGCCTGGACCTCATGGAAAGAGACACTCCTTTTGGAACTCTTTTTAAAAACCTCTCATTTCTTGGAAAGGAATACCGCTCCCCTCCCCTCTTTAAGAAGCAAGGCCATGGTGGATCAGCTTAGGAAAGTGATTTCATCGGAGATCATGAATGAGTATGAAGATCATCTTCCAGATCGCTATCTTTCCTGTTATCCTTTGGAAGAGATTGTCCATCACCTCCAAATGGCGGACTCTCTTAAAAGCGAGCCCCTTCTGGTAGAATGGAGGTTGGAGAGGGAATCTCAGGCAAAAGTTACCCTCTGTACAAAAGACCGCTATGGGCTTTTTTCCAAGATTACAGGTTCGATGTTTTTAAACAATCTGAGTATCCTTGAAGCCCAAATTCACACCTGGGAAAATGGCATCGCCTTGGATACCTTTTGGGTCGAAGATCGGACTCAGGGCATCGAACCACGTCTTAAACAATTTAAACAGGACTTAGAAAATATTTTGAATGGGAAAGTCCTTTTGAAGGATCTTCTCTCGAAGAAAAACGAGACCAACGGAGTAAAACAAAAAATTATCCCTAAGGTAAGGGGAGAAGTGAAGATCAATAACCATGATTCTGATTTTTTTACCATCCTCGAGGTCACGGGAGAGGATCGACTGGGAATCCTCTACGAGATGACACAAGCATTGACCGACCATGGATGCAATATCCACTTTGCAAGAATATCCACCCTGGGAAATCGTATTGTAGATGTCTTTTACATCCAGGATGAGTGGGGAGAAAAGATCATAGAAAAAAAAATAGATCGACTTAAAAAAACCATTATAAATCAACTTATTTTTTAAAGAGAGTCACCTCTTTTAAACTCAGGCATCCCTTAAAAACTCTGGAATCCTTGTCCAATCCTCTTTCATTTTCACCTCTTAAAATTTTTTGACTTTTTCACCTAAATAAATAATTAGAGTTCTACTTTTGGTTCGATCTCACTATCTTAAAGCAATAGGGAGAAGTCATTTAATAACTCCGTAGACAGATTCTATCGGATGGGAAGATGATAAATGGAATGGGTCAGGACATGCTCGACCAAGCCCAACTCCATAAAAGGTAAGCTGAAGAATATTATCTTAGATATTCTTCAAATAACTCTTTGATCAGTATCTCGTTCTTGTTCTGAACTTTCTGCATCTCAGCCAATTCGACATTCTCATAAGGCTGTTTCATTCGCTTGTTTCTCAGTCTTGTCATCTCCTCTTCCAGATATTTTAAGGTATCGGAAATGGCCTCTGACATCGAAGAGATTGAACCTTTAGCTTTCTTAAAAGTCTCTTTATCTAAATAGGATCGATTGATTAAATGAAAACGCTCAAAAAATTTTTGAAACTTTTCTATCTCCTTCTGACTCACTTCCTCTTTTAAGATAATCTGTTTCAATCCATCTAATATTTTATTCAATTCCATAAATCTCCCTCTCGTAACAACCCTATTCATTATTATTTATCATAAAGACATCTCTCCACTTCTCTGCCCTTTTTTATACACCTTGACGGAAATTCATCATCTATTTTAACCGATTCAATCAATCTAAATCCAAGTCTAATTCGACGCAAATAAAATATCAATCAATTTCAATCAGTTATCAAATTAAAAGATTTATGATCCAATTTTCTCATGTGGTATGTCATTTGCTTAATATCATTCATTATACAAAGAAGTATTTAAAGAGGACAAAGGCGTCCCTTTCTTCTTTATAAGGGACGCCTTTTGTTTGGAAAAGAAGAATACTTTTAAAAAAGGCAAAAGGAGGAAGAGATGGAGAAAGAGACTGTGTTGAAAATGGCAAGGGAAAATAACGTTAAATTTATTCGGCTCTGGTTCACTGACATCCTGGGGTTTTTAAAAGGGTTTGCAATCACCATTGACGAATTGGAAGGAGCCCTCGAAGAGGGGATGGGATTTGATGGCTCATCCATCCAGGGTTATGCCCGGATAGATGAGAGCGACATGATTGCCAAACCCGATCCTAAGACCTTTCAGATCATCCCCTGGAGGCCAAAAGAAAACGCCGTCGCCAGGATGTTTGCAGACATCTATGAACCGGATGGAACTCCTTATAAGGGTGATCCCCGATGGGTATTAAAAAGGGCCTTAAATAAGGCCCGAGATCTGGGATATACCTTCTATGTTGGTCCTGAATTGGAATACTTCTATTTCAAATCAAATGATGGGATTCCTCAAATTCTTGACCGAGGAGGTTATTTTGACCTCACCCCACTTGATGTTGCCACTGAACTCCGGCGTGAAACCATTTTAACCCTTGAGGCCATGGGGATTCATGTTGAATACAGCCATCATGAAGTGGCTCCCAGCCAACATGAGATTGATCTTAGATACGAAGAAGCCCTTACCATGGCAGACCACGCCATGACCTATCGTCTCATAGTTAAAGAGATTGCATTACGGCATGGAGTCTATGCGACCTTCATGCCCAAACCCATCTTTGGACAGAATGGAAGTGGAATGCACACCCATCAATCTCTCTTCAAGGGGGATAAGAATGCCTTTTTCGATCCTAAGGATGAATTTCATCTTTCCAAGATAGCCAAATCCTATATTGCGGGTATTTTGAAACATTCAAAGGAGATCACTTCTATTACTTCGCAATGGGTAAATTCCTATAAGAGGCTTGTGCCGGGTTATGAAGCCCCAGTCTATATCTCCTGGGCAAGAAGAAACCGTTCTGCCCTGGTCCGAGTTCCCATGTATAAACCGGGAAAGGAAAAAGCCACTCGGATCGAATTTCGATCACCCGATCCTGCCTGTAATCCATATCTCGCCTTTGCTGTAATGCTTGCAGCAGGATTAAAAGGGATTGAAAAGGGATATGAACTTCCTCCACCTGTTGAAGAAGACATCTTTGAGATGTCAGAGGAGGCACGAAAGAGACACGGAATCGAATCCCTTCCCGGAAACCTTCTTGAAGCAATCCAACTTACAGAAAAAAGTGACTTAGTGCGGGAAACCCTGGGAGATCATATTTTCCAAAAATTTATTGAAAATAAAAAGATGGAATGGGATCAGTACAGGACCCATGTCTCTCAATTTGAACTGGAGAAATATCTACCCATTTTATAGGGGGTGAAAGAAAAAGTTTAGGGGTTGATAAGAATGAACCAAAATAGAAATCATTTAACCTGGAAAAAATATCTTGAAGATTTTCTACAGCATCATTCTGACTTAAAGGTAATCGAAGATCCTGAGAAACTTGAGTACTATCGTTCTGATCTTAATGTGGATCTCCCTCCTCTGATTCGTGATTTAATGTTAAAAAGCCTTCCGGATCTGGTTCTTCAACCCTCCACAGAAGAACACATATTAAAGATCTTTGATTTAGCGCGTAAGCATAAAATCCCATTAACGATTCGAGGGGCTGGCACCTGGGGATATGGAGGAGCAGTCCCAACCCAGGGAGGAATTCTGATTGACCTCAACTTAATGGATAAGATTGAAGTCAATCCCGAAACCCTGGAGCTGACGGTTGGGCCAGGGGCGCGTTTTCATGACATCCACCAACAACTCGAACGATATGGACTCTCCCTTCTCAGCATGACATCTGGTAAAGGTGGAACGTTCATCGGATGGATCGCTACAGGAGGGATGGGATATGGTACCTTCCATTATGGCCCTGTAGAAAAACAGTTGATCTCCCTTCGGGTAATTTCTCCGGATGGAAGGATTCGAGAAATCAAATCAGAAGATCCAGAAATCAAATACTTTCTTTCAACAGAAGGCCAGATGGGTATCATCGTTCAAGCAACGTTAAAAATTGGGAAACAACCCTCCCGATGGTTTCCCTTTCTGCTCCCCTTTGAGACACAAGCCTCTGCCTACACCTTGACTCAGAAGCTTTCCCATCATCCTTTCATTAAACCCGATGATCTGATGGTTTATCATAACGAATTGGTACGAATGCTCAAGTCACAATCAAACGGAAAGATAACCATCCCTGATAAGAATCTCATGTTAGTTGTCTTTTCAAGAGAGGAAAAGGCCCAAGAATTTAAAACTTATCTGCAAGAAAATTCTATTCAACCTGCTGATGAAGAATTAGCCCACTATCTTTGGAAAGAACGATTCGTTCCAATGTCCATCAAACCGTTTGGACCATCTCTTTTAGCCGTGGAGGTTCTTCTCCCTATCGATCAGGTGGCCCCCTATTGTGAAAAGATCAGCGAGTGGGGAAAACGATTAGGCGTAAGCCTTTATCCTTCCTCCCATCTCGTGAGCAAGGATCAGGTCCTTTTCCTGGCCATGATCACCTCAGACCATCGAAAGACTATCTTCTATATTGATTTGATGCTTATTCCCATGATGGTTCGCCTTGCTGTCCAATTTTATCGAGGAAAACCCTATGGTCTTGGAATATGGAATACACCCTTTTTGCATGATCTCTATTCAAAGGAAGAGCGAAAGGATCTCATCCAATACAAAAGAAAGGTAGATCCATTAAAGATCCTGAATCCCGGAAAGTTCTTTCATGTTTCCGGAAGATTAGGTCCCCTTCAAAAAATTCTCTTCCATTCAGATCTTTTCAACCTTGAACTCGCCTCTACCCAATGGCTTCTTCTTAAACTCTTCTCCATTCTTCCGGAGAAAAAATTTCGGAAGCGCATCCCCATCCCACCACAAGGATTGGAGAAGATCGCTTATGAGGTCTTTTCTTGCGCTCAATGCGGAAATTGTGTAACTCGATGCCCAGTCTATCGGGCAACGAGGGATGAAACCTTTACGGCACGGGGAAAACTTCTCACCATGAAGAGGGCCATAGAAACTCAAAAGATCGAACTTTCAAAAGTCCTTCCTCTTTATTTCTGTCTCCATTGTGGACGTTGTGATGAAGAGTGTCAGGTCAGCATAAACCATCGCCAGCTTTATAAGGATCTCGAGAAATATCTTTCAGATCGTATCGATTTTCCCATCCGGGAAATCACTGACTTCGTCCAGGAGGTAGAAAAAAGTCCTGAATTTTATCGTTTTCTGGATGTCATCCGAACAGGCTTCGATCAAAAGATTCGAGAACAGCGGCAAACCTTTTCAAAATACCGTGTTCGTATCGATGAGGAATATTGCCTTCATTGCGGGACCTGTGTGGATGCCTGCATGTATAGTGTTCGCAAACGGAATGATGCCGATCCACGTCAAGTTATCGTGGTGGATGAATCCCTGTGCCGGGGCTGTGGGGCATGTTTAGAACGTTGCCCCCAGATAGCAGCAGGCCTTCCAGCGACATCGGTAGAACTCCATCCTGACTATCTCAGTATGGATCATCCCTATTGGAATAGCGAAGTCATATCACGGATCGACCTTGAGGCCACGACAGGAAAGATCCCCGTCTCTGGAACAGGTCAGGGAGATCCCCACCGGGGCTCGGGCAACGATGGGATTCGTTTTGGTCATTTTCATATCGTCGGGCCAGCCCAGAATCTTCTCTATGAGAGTTCTGCCGATGCGATTGCCATTCACCTTGGCCAGCGGCCTAAATATCTCAAGTTCAATGGAGTGGAGATCGAAACTCCCCCACCCCGTCTCGTCCATCTTAAAACCCCTTTAATCCTTGATATCCTTCCAGGCAATCAAAACGATGAATTATTAGATGCCATGCTGGAGGCAGCCTCCACGATGGGAACTCGTGTTACCCTCCGTTGGGAAGAGGTGAAACGATTTAGCTCAAAGATTGGAAATCGGTTGAATACCCTTATCCTTCGTCTCACCCTTGAAGACCTCAAAAATATATTGGAGGGAAAGGAGAAGGTAAACTTGCTTAAGGATTCTCTTTTCGATTTGATTGAAATTGAATGGGAGGATTCCTTTTTGAATCATTTCAATCAATTGAGGAGTCTCTTTTCAGAATCTCAAGTTCTCTGTGCTGTTTTAAAAGTGAAAAAAGAGGATGTCTCCCCTGAACTTCAGCTTTCTTCTGAATTTCAAAAAAGGTTAGAGTTACTTTCCCAATCCCCTTTTGATGTCCTTTGTCTTTCCTCAGATTACGACTCTGATCAAGGGTATTATCCCACGACTGATGCCGTTCCAGCCGTTCACCGCTTCCTGGTCTCAAGGAAAATCAGACATCGCTTTTCAATCCTTGCCTCTGGAGGTATCCGTTCTGCTGCAGATTCCCAGAAAACGATCCAGAGGGGGGCCAATGGAATCAAGATTGACTGGCCTGTCTTATTGGTGGCTGATTTCATGGCCCTAAAAAAATTCAGGCAGGGAGAAGTCATTATTCCCTTACATGATCGTTCAACCCTTATTAAAAGGTTGATCAATTTAATACGTGTTTGGAATATCCAGATCATCGAGGTCCTCGGAGCTTCTGGCTTTAAGGATATTAAAAAAACGGTGGGTGAAGAAAATCGGCTCCTCATTTTCGACGATTTGGAAGAAAGGGTCTATGACATTTTCAAAAGTTCACCCCGACTCCAAAGAAATAAACAATATAACCTGAAACGGATTCAAAGAGAAGGAGAATCCATTGGATGGCGATACAGCCAGTTAAAAGGATTGATTCAATCTGCCAAACACCCCCATCAATTTTATCACTGTCATCTCAATCCTGCTTGTTACCGGATCTTTGACCGAGATCATGTATGGCCTGCCTCTCTCATCGCTTCAGTGGGACGTATGGCCAGTGGGGATCGAAAGACCTTATTCCTTAACCAAACCGAGGAGCGTGGAAACTTAGGGGATGGTTTTGATTTCATTCATATTCAATTTCAACAAAATCCAGATACCCTCCCCGACGAGCGATTAGAGGAGGTCTCAACAGGTCTTCAAATCTCCCCTCAATTACGATTGAAAAGTCCTTTTATTGGGGCCGGAATGTCTGTAGGATCCGTTGGCCCCGGAACCTGGCGGGCTCGGGTACTGGCCACCCGGGCTCTGGGCACTCAAATGGATACCGGTGAAGGTGGGTATCCGACCTTTTTTATTCTTGACTCAAAATGGAATCCTTTAGATCTCACTGATCAACAGGTCAATTGGCTAAGCCGTTTTATGGAAGAAAGAAAGCTTATCCCTATTGAATCATTGATGAAACGACTTTCTCAAGAAGTTGAACCTACCCCTGAATATCAGACCCTTTTAGAAACCCTGAGGAAGTATCCTCCATCGATGACTGTTCAATATGTTCCTATTGTCACCCCTGAAGATGAACCTTTTGTCTCTACCCAATTAAAAACAGGACTCTTTGGAGTGACCAAAGAAACCATCCGTAGGGCTCGTCGGGTGGTGATTGCTTACAGCCAGGGAGCCAAACAGGGGGTAGGAGGACATTTATTGGGGAGGAAGGTCTTTGGCTTGGTCTCTCGGCTAAGGGGTGTGGCAGAAGGAGTAAGTCTTATCTCTCCATTTCCATTCCACAATTGTTATTCCATTGAAGATGTGAAGGCATTCATCGATGCCGTTCGTATGATCAACCTTAAAGCCACCATCTGCATCAAGGTTTCACCCTCCCCTGACATTGAGTTCATTGTCTCAGGCCTTGCTCGTATTGCTAAAGACAATGACATGGTGATCGAGGTCTGGTTGGATGGACCGCGTGGGGGGACAGGTGCAGCTCCTGACATCATCAAAGGTCAAATGGGAATGCATATGGAATATGCCATTCCCATCTGCCATGAAAAGTTGCTGGATGATGGATTAAGGGACTACGTCGTTTTTATGGGAAGTGGTGGGTTTCGAACCTGGGGAGATGTCATCAAGGGAATTGCCCTCGGATTGGATGGAGTCATTCTTGGAACAGCCGATCTGGTGGCTATCGGTTGCGTGAGGGACCGAAACTGCGAGTCAGGGTGTCGAAGTGGCATTTCCACCATTGAACCTAAAATGCAACTACTCAGAAATGTTGAACTGAATACCCAGCAGATCATTAACTTCCGTGCCCTTTTACAAGCCCAGACGATCCGAGCCCTCGCAGCCCTCGGGATGAAGGATATTCGAGAACTTCGTGGACGCTACGACTGTATCCAATGGTCTCTCCTCGAAGAGAGGGTTGAAAAGCGTCGTCGTCAGAGGAAGGAGCCATCCTGGGTTGAACCTGTCCCCAGCCTATCCTTGGAGCCTGCTCCTCCTTCAGATTGCGGGGTGGCGGCCATCGTATCCAATCATTTCATTCCAAGTCATGTCATGGACCTGATGTTAGATCGAATGGCTAATCGGGGGATGGATGGGGTAGGAATCTGGAAAGGAGGATGTTACCCTAACCATTTAGAGGATTATGCCATCCATGTATTGATTAAAGGCCCCCTCCAGACTCAGATTGAAGAAGAATATCAAAGTAGAGAACCTGATATCGATCCAGAAGAGATTCGACGTCAGGCAAGAAAAACGATCCTGGACAGACGCCAACGAATCATGCGGGAGATTCTCAAGCAATATTTCAAAGGCCTTGATTTAAAAGATTTTGACGGCGATCTGGAAAAGAATCGAATCCCCTATCGTCGAGATCAAGAAGGATCGGAGCAAGATTACCGAAGCTTTGGAGATAAAGATCCAGGGGATGTGTTTCGATTCTTTGTCCGGGTCAATCAGGATGAACTGAGTCGCTTCATTGAAAATGAGTTAATAAAAGATTCAATTTGGCCTCCCTGGCAGTTGCGTTATCAAGGTCTGAATCTCCAGAATTATAAAGAGAATAGAGAATTTCTCCAAGAGGCGGAGGATGAGTATATCTATCGGTTGGCTCGTCGGATCACCTTTGAAAACTATGTAAAGGACCAACAGAAAAAAGCGGCGGTTCTTTCTTGTGGAAAGAATTCGGGTTGCTGGAAAAGCGATGGCCGCCACCTTCCATGGGAGCTGCCTGATGCCCCTGTCAATATTATCCACCGAAGGTTGGCTACAGGTTCTGTAGTAGATCAAATGAACGCCCATCCCTTCTCAGAACTTCATACCGCTTTAACCCATAATGGAGAAACCACCAATTATCGGACCATGCTCAATCGTGTGTCTCAATTCAACCTAACCCCATTAGCTCAAACCGACACGGCTGTTGCATCTCTCAAACTTCATCTACTCAGCCAGTACCTCCACTATCCTTTTGATGCATTGGTTGAATCCTTTTCTCCCACCACTGGATGGAGCTTGACTCAGCTTCCCTCAGAAATGAGGGAGCGTTTTGAACGTATCCAGGAGGTAGAATTGGAAAGCGCCCCTGATGGGCCCTATCAATATCTCTGTGGACGTATCGATCCCTATCAAAGAGTAATTGAGCGTCTCGATATTATCGATCCTTCCTTGCTCAGGCCTAATGTGGCAATGCTCTATGATGATGGGGAAAATTTTGTAAGCATTATCTGCTCTGAGAAACAGGGGAGTGATGCAGGAATGCAGGAATTATTTCGATTGGGATTGATGAAGAGCACCATCTCCCCACTCATCTTTACCGTTAATCCCGGGATGCTAAGCAGGGTCTTCTATGATGAAAAAGGGAGGATTACAGGATATGAGGTGTTGGATAAATTCGGTAAGAAAATTGAGATCCCTCATGGAACCTTTCCTCCACAGAAGTCCCTCCCACTTGTGGAGGCTTCTGAGAGGATTGAATTTGAACCCAGTCCATCCCTCTTTATTAAAGATCGGCTGCCTCGCTGGAGTTTTCTGGAGTTTGAAAAGGCCTTAAAAGAATTATCGAGTAAGCTTCCTCCATCAAAGGCCATTGAGGAATTGACCTGGATTCATGATCATCTCATTGGCTGGGATACTGGAGACAAAGATAGAGGCGCTCTCATTCATACCGTAAAAAATGTGATCAACACTTTCTTAGATCATATAAGCCATAAAAAGGAATTTTTCAGGGTGACGATTGGAAAGGCAACCGAATTAAACCCCCCAGAAGACGGGGAACAGGTGTTAGTGGTCGATGCTCGTGGTTTTCGACCTGAGGGGATAGATCCCTTTAGGGTGCTAAGTCCTTTTCTCGATCATGCCCATAAGATGGGTTGGAGGAAATTCATTGTCTACCGGGTAGAGGGTCAGCGAGGGATTGGTATGGGGATCGGTTCTGGCCAGACGAACGACACTCAGATCGATGTTTACGGAAGCCCAGGTGAATATTGTGGTGCCTTCAATATGGGAGCCTTGGTACGGGTCCACACCCATTCACAGAACTTCACAGGGATGGTGATGCATTCAGGAACGTTAGAAATCCACGGAGATGTCGGCAAGGTCACTGGATACTCGGCCAAAGGAGGAACATTCAACATCCTCGGAAATGTTGTTGATCGTGGATGGGTCTGCGCGGTCAGTGATCCGAGAGGGCCTGGACTGGAGGTCAATATTGTGGGGACCGCTTATGAGCACCTCTGTCAGGCCTTCATGGGAGGTTCAGTAATCATGCTGGGACTTTTTTGGGGACCGGATGGAATGCTCCATCGAATGCAGTCTCCCTATAAAGGTGGGAAAATCCTGGCCGGGGCCTCTGCAGGTGAGGTCATCTTCTATGATCCTGAGAAGAGATTAAACCAAGAGCAATATAAAAGTTGTGTTTCCAATCCCATGAATGGGAAAAAGTGGGGGGAAATTATGAACCGTCTGATGAATCTTGAAAAGATCTTTAGCCTCGGTTTTTCCAGAAAGAACGACCATCTCACGGTTAGAATGGATGGGGATTTTCAGAATCTCACCCCGGACAAATTTCTATGGTTATTACCAAAAGGAGAATTGGAAGGGTACCATTAATAAAAATGGAGATACAGATCTATTTTGAATTCATATCATCGGGGTTTGCTTTTCAGTATTTCTCATTGGGCAGGGGTGGAATGAGCATCCGTCGTCACCTCCCCGGGGAAAGGAGTTGAGGACATCTCAAGGTCGAAGATGATCCCAAAAGGCATAGAAGCCTTCTCCCCTGCCCTTTATTATTTTTCAAAGTATGAGAGCCTTCCATTATAGTGGAAATTCTGAGAAGGGGGTGGACTTATGAAAGATAACCCTTATTTAAAACTCGTTCAACCCCTAAAGAAGAATATTTCCTCTTCAACCATGATCTTAACTTTATAAAAAGGGTTTGCAAGGACCCATCAAAATAATCCTTGAATTTGAGAGAAAGAATTGGTATGATTTGAAAAAAAAGGGGGGGTCGAGATGGCAGTAAGGATTATCATCGATCGAAAAGTGAAGAAAGGGAAAGAGCCAGAATTTTCAAAATTGATTAGAGAATTAAGAACCCTCGCTATCCCCTCAAAAGGATACATTTCTGGAGAAACCCTCCGGGCATTGGACGATCCTCATAATTATATTGTCATTACAACCTGGCAAAGTGTGGATGATTGGAAGGCGTGGGAAAAAAATCCCGAAAGGAAGAAGATTCAAACCAAGATTGAAAAATTGATGGCTCGACCCACCAAAACAAAAATTTACCTATATGCCTAAATGGAAACCCTGGGCAAATAAATTGCTGAGAGCTCTGAAAAAGTATCTTAAGCCATAAAGAATGGAGAGGGGTGATGGAAAAACTTTTGAGCAGATCCCTTCAATCTTAAAGCACAAATTTCGAAACATGATGAAATTGCACTATTTTTACCAGTGGCAACGGTGACCCATCAATTAAACGCCTGCATTCAAAAGTTTTGAAATTACCCCTCTCCATTCATTCTCGGAAGTTTTTCAGAGTTCTCTTGCTGAGAATTCTGAAAAAGTCCTTAAATGACTGGGGAGGTAGGGTTTCAAACCCTTCGAATGCGGGCTTTAGAATAGAATTTGCTTGGCATCGTTTATGGGAAAAAAAGTATTTTCAGGGTTTTCATTTATAGTGCTGAAAGATTAAAGGTATCCGCTCGAAGGCTTTTCCACCCCACCTCCCCAGTCAAAAAATTCTTTTTGAAAACTTTTTCAGAAATCTCTTGCTGCTCCCTTGACAATTTGAAGTGGACGTGCTAATTTTAGATCGAATCATATGATCAAACGAGTAAACCAATTCAGGGACCCTCGATCCTGTTAAAACGGGATCGGGGGTCTTTTTTTATGGGGGCAATCTTGTGAAATCCTTGCCAAAAGCAATATTGGCACTTGAAGATGGTACAACCTTTGAGGGGTACTCTTTCGGATTCTCTGGGGAAAAAACAGGAGAGGCCGTTTTCAATACCAGTATGACAGGTTATCAGGAGATTCTCACCGATCCATCTTATAAGGGTCAGATCGTTATCATGACCTACCCGCTAATTGGTAACTATGGGATCAATCAAGAAGACATAGAATCTCATGACCCGAAAGTGGAAGGATTTATTGTTAAAGAAAACAGTGCCATCTTCAGCAATTGGCGTGCAGAGCAATCCCTTTCCGAATACTTAGTCCATCATCGCATCATGGGGATTGAGGGAATGGATACCCGCGCCATCACCAAACATATTCGCCTGGCAGGTGCTATGAAAGCGGTCCTCTCTACAGAAGACCTTAATAAAGATCGGCTGATTGAAAAAGCGAAAAATTCTCCAGGACTCATTGGGAGGGACCTAGTCAAAGAGGTGACCTGCAAAGAGCCCTATAAATGGACCAGCCCCAATAACCCTCAATTCTTTCCCCCTCCTCCAATCTCCTTTGCTCATTCCCATCGATGGAGGGTGGTGGCTCTGGATTATGGGATTAAATATAACATCCTTCGATCTCTCTCTGACTGGAATTGTGAAATCACTGTTTTGCCTGCCTCTTCCACAGCAGAAACCATTCTCTCTTTTCAACCGGATGGAATTCTACTATCCAATGGGCCAGGAGATCCAGAGGGCGTTTCCTATGCCATCGAAACCATCCGTCAATTGATTGGAAAAAAGCCAATCTTTGGAATCTGTCTTGGACACCAACTTTTAGGATTAGCGCTTGGAGGAAAAACCTTTAAGCTGAAATTTGGTCATCGGGGAGCCAATCAACCCGTAAAGGATTTAAAAACAGGAAAGGTGATGATCACTTCCCAGAATCATGGGTTCTGCGTTGATCCAAATTCCTTAGATCCGTCAGAGGTGGAATGTACTCAGATCAATCTCAACGATCAAACCCTCGAGGGAATGAGGCATAAGCGATTTCCTATTTTTTCTGTGCAATACCACCCTGAAGCCTCTCCAGGACCTCATGACACCCAATACCTCTTTGGAGAATTTGTGAAAGCAATGGAGATTCATTCCAATGCCTAAGAGAACAGATATTAAAAGGATTCTGATTATCGGGTCGGGCCCCATCATCATCAGCCAAGCCTGCGAATTTGACTATTCCGGGACTCAGGCCTGCAAGGCTTTAAAAGAGGAAGGCTATGAGGTGATTCTGGTCAACTCCAATCCTGCCACCATCATGACCGATCCAGAAATGTCTGACCGTACCTACATCGAACCCATCACCCCAGAAATCTTAGAAAAGATCATTGAACGAGAAAGACCCGATGCCCTTTTGCCTACCCTCGGGGGACAAACCGGCCTCAATGTATCCGTTTCCCTTTATGAATCTGGAGTGCTCCAGAAATATGGGGTTCAAATGATCGGGGCCAAATATGAAGCCATTAAGAAAGGGGAAGATCGAAATCTCTTTAAAGAATCGATGAAGAAAATCGGCCTTGATCTTCCCAGGAGCGGACTGGCTTACTCTTTGAGTGAGGCCCTAACTGTGGCCAAAGAGATAGGTTTCCCCCTTATCATCCGACCCAGCTTTACCTTAGGAGGAACTGGAGGTGGGGTGGCCTATAATATCAAAGAGTTCGAAGAGATGGCTGCTCGGGGTCTTGAATGGAGCATGATTGGAGAGATTCTGATTGAAGAATCTGTCCTGGGTTGGAAGGAATTTGAGCTCGAAGTGATGAGGGATCTCAAGGATAATGTGGTCATCATCTGCTCCATCGAAAACCTTGATCCCATGGGTGTCCATACAGGGGATAGTATTACCGTTGCCCCTGCACAAACTCTTACTGATAAAGAGTACCAGAGGATGAGGGATGGGGCCATTCGGGCTATTCGTGAAATTGGAGTAGAGACAGGAGGATCAAATATCCAGTTTGCCATCCGTCCAGAGGACGGCAGGATGGTAATCATTGAGATGAATCCAAGGGTTTCACGATCCTCGGCCCTTGCCTCTAAGGCAACTGGGTTTCCAATCGCTAAGATCGCTGCGAAATTGGCAGTGGGATATACCTTGG
Organism: Deltaproteobacteria bacterium; assembly: GCA_037441725.1. Classification (GTDB taxonomy): domain Bacteria; phylum Desulfobacterota; class BSN033; order BSN033; family UBA1163; genus JBBIRT01. The sequence goes on from JBBIRT010000002.1 coordinate 33,392, forward strand.
ATGAGATCCCCAATGACATTACGAAAAAGACCCCTGCCAGTTTTGAACCTACGATCGACTACTGTGTGGTGAAGATTCCAAGATTCACATTTGAAAAATTTCCTGGAGCGGATCCTACCTTAACCGTTTCGATGAAGTCAGTGGGTGAAACCATGGCCATTGGACGAACCTTTAAAGAAGCCCTTCAAAAGGGCCTCCGTTCCCTTGAAATCGGTCGATACGGTTTGGGAGCAGACGGAAAAGATAAATTCCTCTTTCCAAATGGGGTACCGAATGAAACCCAGCGTTCAAACCTGATTGAAGAAGTAAAAAGGAAGCTTATCACCCCAAATGCAGAAAGAATCTTTTATCTTCGATACGCCATGCATTTGGGAATGAGAGTAGAGGAAATCCATGAATTGACCAAAATCGACCCCTGGTTTCTCACCAATATCCAAGAGATCATAGATCTTGAAAAAGAGATCTATTCTTATGGAACAAAAGTTAGGGACCTTGAACTCTGGAAAAAGACTGTGACTCCAGATCATCTGCCAGAACCTCTCTTGCGAAAAGCAAAGGAATATGGCTTTTCTGATTATCAATTGGGTTATCTCCTTGGCTCGGACGAGAATACCATCCGAAATTGGAGGAAGGAGAAAGGGATCAACCCTACTTATAAACTGGTAGATACCTGTGGAGCAGAATTTGAGGCCTACACCCCCTATTATTACTCCACCTATGAAAAAGAAGATGAGTCCAAGGTCTCGTCAAGAAAGAAAATTATGATCTTAGGGGGAGGGCCCAATCGAATTGGCCAGGGGATTGAATTCGATTATTGTTGCGTTCATGCCTCCTTTGCCCTGAAGGAATTGGGGTACGAAACCATCATGGTCAACTCAAATCCAGAGACGGTTTCCACAGACTACGACACCTCAGATAAACTCTATTTTGAACCCTTAACCCTCGAAGACGTTCTCCATATTGTCGATACTGAGAAACCAGATGGCGTGATTGTCCAATTCGGGGGGCAAACACCTCTTAATTTAGCTGTTCCCTTGGAGAGATCAGGGGTAAAAATTATTGGGACGACCCCTGACAATATCGATCGGGCTGAAGATCGGAAACGGTTCAAGGCCCTTCTTAAAAAATTGGGTCTGGTTCAGCCCTCCAATGGTACAGCCCTCTCTGTAGAAGAAGGCATAAGGGTTGCTGAAGAGATCGGGTATCCAGTGGTCGTGAGGCCTTCCTATGTGTTGGGAGGGAGGGTCATGGAAATTGTCTATGATGAAAAGGCTCTCGAAGATTTTGCCAGGCGCGCCGTAGAGGCATCCTCCGAACATCCGATCTTGATTGATAAATTTCTTGAGGATGCAATTGAAATTGATGTGGATGCAGTGGCAGATGGAGAAACCTGTATTATTGCAGGGATCATGGAGCATATTGAAGAGGCTGGAATCCATTCTGGAGATAGTGCCTGTGTGACCCCACCCTACTCGTTGAGTGACGAGTTGATTGAAGGACTGAAGAAAAATACTTATGCCTTGGCCAAGGAACTCCATGTCGTTGGCTTGATGAACATCCAATATGCAATTAAAAATGACATTATTTATGTCTTGGAGGTCAATCCCAGGGCCTCCAGAACGATCCCTTTTATCAGTAAAGCCACTGGAATCCCATGGGCAAAGGTGGCTGCCAAGGTGATGGTAGGCAAAAAGCTTTTTGAATTGGGAATCAAAGAAGAGGTCGAAATTCAACATATGGCCGTAAAGGAATCTGTATTTCCTTTTAATCGTTTTTATGGGGTGGACACCGTATTGGGTCCAGAGATGAAATCGACTGGAGAGGTGATGGGGATTGACAAGGATTTTGGAATGGCCTTTGCCAAATCTCAGATCGGTGCTGGACTCAACATCCCCCTAAAGGGAAGAGTCTTCATTAGCGTGATGAATAAGGATAAACGATCGATTGTCTTTGTGGCCAAAAAGATGGTGGATCTTGGCTTTGAAATCGTTGCAACTAAGGGGACAGCTAAGGTATTAATGAATAATGGCATCCCTGTTCAAACGGTATTCAAGGTAGGAGAAGGGAGACCCGATATTGTTGATCAGATTAAAAATGGGGAAATTCACCTGGTCATCAACACCCCGAGCGGAAAGAAACCTAAAGCTGATGAGGTAGCCATCCGAAGTCAATCGGTAGCCCATAATATCCCTTGTGTGACTACCCTCTCTGGAGCTGAGGCAGTAGTCAACGCCATTGAATCCCTTAAAAGAGGAATGTCTGTGAAGTCGATTCAAGAATATCACGAAAAAACATTTTCCCTCCTATCTTCCAAGCCCAATTCCTCCCCGGCCTTCGCTTTCTTGAGATGAATGAAAGAGGATCATTCTTTTTCGATATCCCTCCCTGATCCTTCGGGATAAAGGTGGAGGTCGGTTATTGAAAAATAGGCCGTGGCATGGCATATATCTGCAAAATGAATGGTATAAAGAAAAAAGTATTCATTCTGGCTTTATGGATAGGGATAGGACTCCCAATTTTTGTAAACGCCCAAGAAGTTTTAATCTTTGAATCCCTTCCCATCCGGATGGAATCTGGCGGAGGATGGGTGGCTTTGGAGAGGAATTTCTTTGGAAATGTGAATATGAATGTGGTTCAGGCCGAGCCAAGGACTTCTCCAATTCAAAGAGTGTTAGAGGCCATCAAGGTTGGAAAAATTGCCTTTGGAGTGGATGCCCCAGAAAACATCATTCAGGCAAGAGAAAAAGAAGGAATCGATCTGGTTGCAGTCAGCGTTGATTTTCAGACCAGTGGCATGAGGATCGTAAGCTGGGTGCCCATCAAGTCAGCCAAGGAGATCAAGGGAAATTTTAGCATATGGATGGGTTATGAGGCCAGGGTAAAATGTGCGGTAGGTAAGGGTTGGGAGAAGCAATTGACTTTTCAAAACCAAAGGGATGACCTCCAATCCTGGTTCAATGGATCCCTCCCCTTTGCCTCTGCGATGACCTACCGTGAATTGATATGGATCCAACGGGAATTAAAAAAAATGGGTAAAAGGTTTTATACCATCGACTATCAAGATATTGGGATCGATTGGATGGACAATGCCCTGTTTACCACTGAAGAGATAATAAGAAAATATCCTGAGATCGTTCAGGCTGTGGTGACTGGAAGATACAAGGGGTTTCAATGGTCCCTTGAAAATCCCAGAGAAGCTTTTGAAATTTTAAAAAAGATTGATAACCATCTCGAATGGACACAAGAGATGGATGCCGTTAGTCCAATGAGGGCTTTGATGGTCACTCCCGAAACAAGGAAACACGGACTTGGTTATCCCCTTCCGAAGAAATGGGAAAAAATCGTAAGGGATATGTTCCGGGCAGAGCTTATTAAAAAGATGCCTGAGGCAAAAAAATTTTATACTGAGAAATTTCCAAGTGGAGTCATTGCCCGATAAGGGATAAATGGAATAATGGATCGTTGAAATACTGGATTAGAATTCTTTGTCCCAATATTCCATTATTCTTTTTTACTCAAAGATAGGAGACGTTAAATGCCTGACCGAATCTTTCTTGAAGATGTTGGAACCCTACATAGTGTGAATGCCATCGGAAGTGCAAAGGCATGGGAAGTCCGCAATCTCCATCATGACCCTACCCTCCCCCCCTTGATTTATGTCATCGAATCCGAAATGGGTCAAAAATTCCTTCTCGGAAGAGAGATCTGTGGCAGGCCAAAATTTAATATGCTCCGTTACCTTGCCAAATCCTTTATTGAGCTTTTCCTTGAGAAGCTCAATGGGAAAGATTTATCCCAATACCTCATTCTGAGAGGAGCCTACCCATTCGATCTCCAATATGCCTTTGGATGTGTTCCTCCCTATGACCGCCTCCTTCTCCCTACAGGTTTTATAAAATTACAGAGGGTTCTCAATTCTGAAGGCACAGACTGGGAAATTCACTCACAAAATCTAATTGGACAGTATCGAGGAGAGGTTTGGTTAATCCCTGACCCTGTCATCGCCTCAGGTTCAACGATCTCCTTCTTTCTTCGGAATGGGTTTGCTCATCACCCTCCCAAACAGGTTTATGTGATTACAGCCTGTGGGAGTTTAGAGGGGGTTCGGCGAATCTACCAGGAATGTTTAAAAAGGCCTATAGAACTTATCCCGGTCTTTTCCCAATGTATCTTTGAGGTTTCAAAAGTGGGAAACCTCCCTGGTCATCCCCTGACGGATCTATCCGTTCTGAGCGAAGGCTCTATTACAACTAAGACCTTTTACGAGAAAGCCTTTCAACGTTACCAGGGAAAACGAATGTGTAGTGTCGGGGATGTGGGTGAGAGCTTGGAAGACCCTGTTCAATATTCCATCCATACCCTCTGGGAGATGCAGGTCTTAGGGATGGATCCCCAAAAAGAGGATTGGAAAGCCTGGACCGTGGATGTCCGAGCAAAAAGTTTCCACAAAAAGGTTTCTGATTTTAATCCCCATCTGGCCAGCTATTTTCAGAAGATCTGGGAGTGAACACGCTGGTGTTTCATTTTGAAATAAAGATCTCTGCATGGTTAACCATCCCTCTTTATATAAAATGCTCTCAAGCGAATTCTTAAGGGATCTAACCAGTGTATGGGAGGGATGGGCTGGAGCATTAAAAAATCTTAATCTATTTTTAATTTAGAATTAATCTTTTTAACTTATAATTTTTAGCGTTCAAAAGAAGGAAATAATTTTTTATCATTGAACGGAAGGGGGGTGAGAATGAATTAGGAGGTCATACCATGTTAAGAGTAGACTCTTCTAAAAGAAGAGAACTTAAAAAGAGAACACCATGTCTTTTTATGATGGGTATGTCCGTTTTGTCCATACTCATTTCTTCATCAAATACCTTCCCCTCAAATCCCAAACCTCCAATTAAGATCGGAGTCCTTTATCCCCTGGTAGGTGTGCATGCCTATTTAGGCAAAGCCCAAGTGGAGGGAGTAAAGCTCTATTTTGAGAAGAGAAATTATAGGATAGCTGATCGTAACATCCACTTGGTCATAGAAGATACTGAAGGCAACCCAATGACAGGCCTGATGAAAACCAAAAAATTAATAGAAAAAGAGAAAGTCCATCTCCTTTTAGGGATTGTGGTCAGTTCTGTTGCATATGCAGTTCGAGATATCGTTCATATGAGTAAGACACCTTTGCTGATCACTATGGCAAATGCTGCAGGGATGACCAGAGAGAAGAGAAGTCCTTACATCTTTCGTTCTTATCAAGCAGATGGCATGGCCATGTACTATGCTAGTCAATATATGTATGAAAAAATGGGAAGTAGAAAAGCCGTCTTTTCAGGCCCTGATTATGCCTATGGACACGAAAATGCCGAGGCCTTTCGAAAAGGTTTTCAGAAATCTGGAGGGGAGGTACTGAAAGAGGTATTTACACCCTTAGGCACGATAGACTTTGGTCCATACCTCCCTTTGATCTCCCAATTTGAAGGAAAGGCTGATACCTTAGCCTTTGTGTATGGAGGAAGTGATGCAATAAAATTTGTGAAAGGGCTCGATGAATATAGAGTAAAGGATAAGTTCCAAAGATTGATCAACTTTGGAGCCACAGGTCCGGGAACCCAGCTCAGGGAGGAAGGGAAATCGGCCCTTGGTATATATGCTATAGATATGGTCTATCAGAACCTCAATCCCTCTTTAGCCAAAGAATTTCAAGACCGATATGGGTATTATGACTTTAATCACCATTGGGGCTATTTAGGTGCCGAGATTATTGCAAGAGCCTTAGACCGGGTAAATGGCAATGTTGAACAGAAGGATAAATTCCTTGAGGGGTTGAGAAGCCTTCGCTTTGAATCTATCAATGGGCCTTTTGAATTTGATCCAAGAGGTCAAAATGCAATAGTCAACTTCTATATTCTACGTAATGAAAGGGTTGGGGAGGAAATTGATCAAGTGCTGATTGATGTATTGCCTAAAAAATCAGATCCATGGTGGGATGAACAATCAAACTAAGATTACCTCTATTAGAGTTGGATAGATAGTAATATGGGCCCGCTCCCTAAATCAAAAAATGGTGGAGCAGCAACCGTGAGTTAAGGACTTGAGGGAGATATTCTTTATGACCATCCTATTTCCATTTCATCATTACGGAATTGGTAGCTGTAAAAGCTGGGAAAGACCATGAGGGATAGGATAGAAAAAGGGAAATCTATCTTAATTACAGGGGCAACTGGCTTGGTAGGAAGCTACCTCACCCTCATAGCGCTGCGAGCCCATTTTCCAGTATGTCTTCTAATCCATAAGAAGGAAGGCCTCCCTGCTTTGAACCGTCTCCAAAAAATTCTTAACTTTATTGGCGCCTCCTTAGAGGAATGGAATGAATGGAATAAACACCTGTTTATTTATGAGGGAGATATTACTTTACCCTTGTTCGGTCTTTCTACAAAAGAATGGAACGAATTGGCAAAGGGGGTTTCAAGAATCTATCATGCCGCTGCTTATATTAACTTTAAAGAAGAACAAAGGTTGAAATCTTTTAGGGTCAATGTTGAGGGAACCCGACAGGTACTTGCCCTCTTAGAATCATCCGGAGCCCACCTGTTCCATATCAGCACGGCCTATGTGGCTGGTAAAACGGATCGATGTATGTTTGAACAAGAAATTGAAGAACCCCAATTATGGAGAAATCCCTATGAAGAGACGAAATATCTCTCTGAAAAAGAGGTCGTTTGGGGGTGTAGAAAAAAAGGGTTGGATTACACCATCTTCCGTCCTTCCATTTTGATCGGTGATACGACCACAGGATGTATCCTTCAATTCAACACGATCTATTCTTTTATGAAACTCTTTTATCATCAAACCATGAAAAGAGAAGGCCCATCCCCCTTGATTTTAAAGGCCAAACCAGAGGCCACTTTAAATCTGATACCAGTGGATTATGCAATCAAATCGATGTGGAGAATTTCCTGCAATCCTATATGCAAAGGGAAAATCTTTCATATTACCAATCCCTCCCCTCTGAGATTTAAAGATTTAATTTGGATTGGAGAAAAAATCTTCGGCAAATCCATCAAGCTCTCTGAAGACCCTTCTTCTTTAATTAAGATAAGGGAAGGGGAGAATGAAAAAGAAACCTCACTTTACACTCCGTATATGTTTGGAGAACCAACATTTGATTTAAAAAATACTCAAACCCTCCTCCCCGATTACAACTCGGACTTCCCATCTTTAGACGAGGCTTATTTTCGAAAAATCATCACTTTTGCAGTAGAACGGAATTGGAAACCCTTTTCTTTGTCTGAAATCCAATCGCTGAGTTTAGAAAAACCAATCGGGGTTCCAGAAAAATATTTCAAGGAATTTTTATTTAAGAAACTTCATCAACCCCTGCTAAAGAACCTGAAAAACCTAAACGTAATCTTTTCCATTCAAATCAAAGACGGCATCCATTCCAAATGGACCCTAGAGATCAAAGATGGAATGCTTGTTTCTATTTCTCAGAATGAAAAAAGAATAGATTGTTATTATACAATGGATGCTATCACTTTTGAAAAAGTGGTTAGAGGTCTTTACCCACCTGAAGAAGCCTTCTTTGATGGGCATATAGATATCCAAGGAAACATGGAAAAAGCCCTTTCAATGGGTGCAGTCCTTTCTGAATTCTGTAAAACTTATCCTTATCAGGAGAAGATCGTATCGAAGGATATAAAATGAACCATTTCTCTCAGAAACCCTCATCCCTTCTTAAGGGAAAACCAATGCCACGAACTCCAGGATGATAAATATTTTTCTCTTTTTTCAGTGACATTTGAACCTGTCTATGATTCTAATTTTGGAAAGGTGTTGTTATGGATAAGAAGGCCTATGAAAAGCGACTAAAATCTATTCTAAGGATTCACTTTGACCCTAATGGGGGCACTCCTTATTGGCTTGAAAAAGCTAAAGAACTGGGAATCTCCCCTACTGAAGACATCCATGCTCTGGAAGATCTCATCCTCTTCGGACCGATGGATGAAACGGCGATGAAAAACCGCCCAATCGAAGATTTCGTCCCCCGTTCCTATTGGGCAAAAAAATCGAAATGGGTGATCGCTGAAACCGGTGGTACGATGGGGCATCCCATTATGACGGTCTACGATGAAGAAGAATTCCGTCAGGCTTTTATTGATCCCTTTGTGACCGTCGCCCGATACCGTAATTTCCCTAAGAAAATGAATTGGCTCTGGATTGGTCCTAACGGCCCACATATTATCGGAACTGCCGCCATAGCCTGTGCCAGGGCACTCAATTCTCCCAACCCATTTACCGTTGATTTTGATCCTCGTTGGGATAAGAAATTGTCTCCTGCTTCAATCGGCTTCAGACGTTATTTCAACCACATCTTGGAACAATCCTTACGGATCATAGAGACTCAGAAGGTAGGGATTATCTTCAGCACCCCCAAGGTCCTATTTGAATTAAAGAAACGGATGTCCGCTAAGGACCGTGAGGCAATCTTAGGTATCCATTTTGGGGGGACGGAACTGAATCGAGAGTTGTTTCAATCCATTGCGGAAGACTTTCCTAACGCAATTTTCATCTCAGGATATGGAAACACCCTTTTTGGAATGTGCCCAGAGTTTAAGGGAGATCCCCATTCTCCTCTTGATTACTTCCCTCTTGGTCCTCGTCTGATCTTTTTCGCAGTACCTCTCGATCCTGACATGACTCAAGAGGAAAAACTTAAGAATCCCTGTGCCCCAGGAGAATGTGGTCAAATCGTGTTCTCGAGACTCGATCAAAGTTTTCTCATCCTCAACTTTTTCGAAAGAGATCAAGGAGAATTAATTTCCCCTCCTGATTCTTTTAGAGAATGGGGTATGGGGATCCGAAACCCGCACCCCCTCAGTCCAAGGAGAGGAGGCATCAATGTCAACGAAGCACTTTATTAAAGTAATTAATAAACGTCTCACCTTAGAACAGGTGTGGATTCCCTTCCGTCGGGGCTCCCTCGAAGGGTGGTTATCTTATGATGAAGGATGGACTCTTTGTGATGGAGTGATCCTCCTCCCTCCTCATCCCCACTTCGCAGGATCGATGGACAACAATGTGATTAAATCTTTGGCGATCTTTCTAAGTGAAGCAGGATTTTTAACCCTCCGTTTTAATTATCCAGGAGTTGGAGCAAGCAGCATTGATCTCCCCAAAGGGATCTCATCCCTGGAATATTGGAATACAGTGGAAGAGAAACAGCTTTTTGAAGAGGCGATTCAGCCTACCTTGGTTGTACTCACCCATCTAAATCAATCTCTTGAATCCAAACTCAAGTCGATCCATCTCCTTGGCTATTCTTTTGGTGCGATGGTTGCCCTGAGGGTGGCCGAGAGAGTCAGTTCTATTAGTTCGGTTACAGCCATCTCCTTGCCTTGGATTTCTCGATATCAATATGACTTTTTAAAAAACGTTTTTTGTCCAAAACTCTTCATCAATGGGAAAAGGGATTTTACATTTGTTCCAACTGTCTACAATGAGGCTTGGCAATGGGTAACTGAGCCCAAAAAAATGAAATCCCTTGATAGCGACCATTTTTTCAGAAAACAGGAAGAGGAGCTTGGAAAGGAGGTTCTATCTTTTCTCCTCAACCTTTAAAGGATATGATGAAGAACAATCCAAAATAAAGGTCATGGATCATCTCCGATCCCTATAACCTTTAGCACCATAATATTTTCTTCTATAAAAGAAATTCGGAGACCCGATATGAAAAAAGTAAAGTTCAAAAAGTTCAAATCCACTTTGTGGATAATTCAACTTTTAGAGGTGAGCTTGATCATCTGCATCATTCTCTTTGAGGGACAGTCTAAGGCAGAAGAAATCAAAGAAGGAAATCGTCTTTTTTTCTTTGATCAAGAGAAGAGCACTCTCTCTTTTTCAGCCACCTCGACATTGCATCCAGTAAAGGGAAAAGTAACCCGTTTCTTGGGAAAAATTATGTTCTTCCCGATGAATAATCGATCCCCTGGAAATGTGATCCTAAATATTGAGGCATCGAGCCTTGATACAAACCATGAGAGTCGGGATAAAAAGGTTAAGGATAATTGCCTTGAAATTAATCGATTTCCATTGATCCAATTTAAATCCATCGAAATCCTCAACAAAGAGGGAAACTTTTCTCCTGGGCAAAGGGGTTGTGCGGAAGTAATAGGGATCCTTCACCTTCATGGTATTCAAAAGGAAATTTCGTTCCCTGTTGATTACACCTATAACAAAACCTCCCTTCATGTGAGCGGAAGAGTAACGATAAAAAGGTCTGATTTTCAAATCCCAGAACCGAAATTCCTATTTCTCCGTGTCAAAGACGAGATCGAGATTGAATTTGACATTCATGCCTTTCCTTACTCAAATCCATCATGAAAAATATTTTAGATGGACGGATCGATATCAATCTCAATGAAATAGTTGATTTTTCTACCCGGCCTGAATGAATTGTTTTAGAGAACAGGGATTGAATGATCTCCTTTTCTAACGGACTTATTTCCGTTGAGTATCTCAACCATTGTCTTCTTCTCGTCCATTTCAATTATTCCACCCTAACCCTTTTACCACCTTTTATAGCAATATTCTCGGTTCTTTATCTAAGAATTTTATTTGAATTTAAGCAGTAGCCTTTGTTCAAACAATCGTTAGCATTATCATATGGACCCTCTTAAAAAAACTAACTCATCCCTGGTTAAGCATTGATTCTTTCTAACAGGGGTAAAGGTTGCATTCCATTATCCTTTCGACTACCCTTCATATTAAATCATTGACTTAAGTCAAAGAAAATCTAAGGGTAATGGGATATAATAAAAATAAATGAATCAATGGAGGAAGAATCCTCAAATCAAATGAAAAGGGAGGTTTGAACAACAATGACCCACGAATACGCTGGAAAGTATGCTTTGAAACATCCACCCGGTACAAGGCCGAATGAAGGGATTGCCAAGGTGGTCAGAGAAAGGTCTTCGGGCGGCGAACTCGCTTGTGGAATGGCTGAAAGGATTGCAAAAGAGCTTAATGTTAGTATCTCGGAGGTGGGGCTGACCGCCGATTTACTGGAGATAAAAATCAAAAAATGTCAGCTTGGCCTCTTTGGCTGGGGAAATAAACCAAACCATGGCAAGGACATCCATCTGGCCGATTCTGTCCCCTTTGAGATGAAGCGTGCCCTTGATGGAGTTACCGAAAAGGGCAGGGTAACCTGTGCTTCGGTTTGGGCGATTGCTGATCGTCTTGGCATAGAGCGAAAGGTGGTTTCTACTGCCTGTGAAACTTTAGGATTAAAGATCATAAGGTGCCAGCTCGGTACATTCTAAGCCGAATTTCTCTGCCCCTATTTAAATTTATCTGTCAGTCGTTCGTATATGACGAGACCTCTGGAAAAAATTTAACGTTTGGGTAACCCAATTGCACTGAGATAGAATAATAGCCTTAGTAAAAAATTATTTCTTGAGATTGATTGAGTAATCCAGATCATTCTTCTGACCGTTTTCCTTGAGACCTTCATATCGCCAACTGGCTTATAACTTCTTCTCCATATATTCCTTAGGGTAAACATAGCCAATCCAATAGCCCACAGACAGAACTTACGTATCCCTGTCTCTTTTTCAGGGAGAAGGAGTGTATAGGTCAGGCCGTTTTTAAGATGTTCATAAGTAATGGCTATGAATTGAGCCACTCCTTTTTTAAATGAATCACAGTCGTATATTTGAGATAGATCTTTTAAATAAAATCCACATCTCTCAAAAATATCCCTCGGTAACCAGCAGACCCCACGATCGAAATCCTTCCAAAGATCCTTTAAAATGTTTGTCATCTGCAGACCCTGACCAAAAGAGACTGCCAGCTTGTTGAGGGTCTCTCTTTTTTGTGCTATCTCCGATGAGTATTCACAAAAAAGATCCGTTAAAAATTCTCCAACAACTCCAGCTACGTAATAACAGTAATCGTTTAATTCGAATAAGTCCTTAAGGCCTTGATGTTTCTTCCGCAGCTCAAATGCCTCCATCCCTGTACACATCAGCGTGATGGACCTTTTGAGACCTTCATACTCTCTTGGGTTAAGCTCACGGGTAATACGAATAATCCTTTCGATGTTTTGGATGAGGTTTTTCTCAGGCAAAACAGTAAGGTTTGAGAGCAGGGGAGCCAACTCGGCTTTAAGAGCTTCAGGGGATGAATGGTCAGAAATGACTTCAACCAATCTGTTGAAGAATTTTCTCTTTTGATCTATCGTAAATGTATTCTCATCCTCGATCGTATCGGCAATTCTAAATAATAAATAGGCATTTGCGACAACGTTCCGAAGAGTCCCTGGTAACTGAGGGATGGTAAAGGCGAATGAGCGAGAAACCCCATTAAGTAACTGATGCTGAAAATCAATATCATTGAGTTCTTTATCAGAAGCCAATACCTCTCCCCTAATCTTCATCAGTCATCGAGCTAACTTTTTATGAAACTTCCTCAGTAGGTTGATAGAGACAGTCAGGCTCTGCAGCAAGGTAATCGCCTGTGACAGCAAATGCACGAGCCCTGGAGCCTCCACAGACTTTTCGAAATTCACATCGACCACATTTCCCTTTTAAGGCGTCTGGATTCCGTAAGGCTTTGAAGATTGGAGATTCCTGATATATCGAAACAATTGAATCCTGAGGGAACCTCCCTGCCTCTATAGGAAGAAAACCACTTGGGAAAATCTGCCCGGTATGGCTGATAAACATACAGCCATTCCCATCATTGAGACCAAGGGGACCTCTCTGTATGGGTATAGAGGGGCCCGTTAATTTATTAAATTCTGTTTGGGGATTCCCACCCCTTTGAAGAACAAATCTCCTGTAATGGGGGGCCTCTGTAGTCTTAATGCTGTAATTCTTTGTCTTCGTATGTTGCCAAAGGAAGCCAAAGATCTCTTCATATTGAGCAGGTTCAATCCTTTCCTCACTCATCCCTCGACCAATGGGAATGAGAAAGAATACCGACCACAGAGTGATAGGGAAGGAAGAAATAAATTCGGCAATCTCATTAATCTGACTAACATTTCGCCTTGAGATAGTGGTATTAATCTGAATCGGAAGACCGATCTGATAAGCACTTTTCACCAAATCTATTGTTTTATCGAAACTTCCAGAAATTCCACGAATCCCATCGTGGGTCAATGCATCCGCTCCATCCAGTGAAAAAGCAATCCGTTTAAGACCAACCTTTTTAAGCTGTTGAAGGGCTTGGTCATGAAGGAGAGGGGTTACTGAAGGGGTCATAGCTACCGATAGCCCTGCCTGAGTGGCCCAACGAACAATATCAAAGACATCATCTCTTTTCATTGGGTCCCCACCGGTCAGGATCAAAGTTGGCTTAAGAGGAAATTGGTTCAGTTGATTAATCAACTCATGACAAAGAGCTCCTTCGATCTCCTCAGGATGGCGATCGGGTTGGGCTGAGGCCCGGCAGTGCTTGCAAATAAGATCGCAAGCCTGGGTGATCTCCCAAAATACAATAAAAGGACTGTGACGAAAGTCAGATCTATTGTATTCTGAAGAGGCCATTGATTTGAGACGCTCATTTGGTTTGGTTCCCTTCATGGGAAACGCACTCCTTAACTTCTTTCCTCCTCTTTAAAAACCCATTGACCCATTTTAATCATGACTCCCCTCTTATAAAAGATATTATTTTCACGATTAAATTTCCTTGACTTACGTCAAGGAAATAATAGGGAATCAAGGCCATCATTGATATAAAGATGGACAACCTTTCATTGGAATAAATGATATGATGCCAAAGAAAAAATAAAATTTTGATTTAAGTCAAGGATATTCCTTTAAAGGTTAGTTATGTTTAGTATAAAGGGAGGAATAAGTCTTTAGAAAATGATCTATACGCTGATGAGGAGTCATTTCTAAGAGTAGAGGGTGATTGGAATGGAACAAAGCAGGGCGGAAGCTGTTTATTCATTTATAAAAAGATTGAAAAACGATGAATATGAAAGAGGGAGAGAAATGGATCAATATCTCAACACCCCCATTAAGGAGCTGATTACAAAATTCCCTAAGGTGGGGGAGATCTTGGAGGAATATGAAATTGGTTGTGTCCCTTGTCATGTAGGGTCCTGTCTGCTAAAAGATATTATAGAAGTTCATAATTTGTCAGAGAAGGAAGAAAAGGAGGTGATGGTTAGGATTTCAAAAATAATCGATCCGGATAAGGTGATTTCTATCCCGGTTGTGGAAAGGAAGTCCAAGATTAAGTCCAGGGAGATCCACTATTCTCCTCCAATGAGGAAGTTAGTAGACGAACACGCCTTGATTAAAAGATGGATTGCTTTAATTCCAGAAATTCTTAAGCATTTGGAGGTAGAATTAGAGGGAGGCCTATGGGTGATTTATGATGGCGCTGATTTCATCCGTTCGTATGCAGATCGATTCCACCATGCCAAAGAAGAGGATATCCTTTTTGAATATTTCGATAGAAACTTGGACATCATCAAAACCATGCTTGAAGATCATGAAAAAGGACGGACTCATGTAAAAGCCTTGATCGAATCTGCGGATAAGAAGGACATCATGGGTATTTCTCAACACCTTTTAGCCTATCATGATCTTCTCAGCGAACATATCAAGAAAGAGGATGAGATTCTTTACCCCTGGATGGATAGAAACCTTTCGATGACTCAAGTGGGTCAGCTTTATTCCAGGTTTAACGAAGTGGACGAGAGAAGTGATATAACTGAGAAATACAAGAAATTCATTCTTAATTTAGAAGAAAAATATCAAAGAAAGGAGATAAAAAATGAGAGCATTTGAAGGTTGCCCAAGTTCAAGAACGATTGATTTCAGAGAGGAAGGGACCAAAGAAGAAAGCCCCGCCGCAAAGGTGAAATCTGAACTTCGACAATGGCCAATCCAACTTCACTTGATCTCTCCGACAGCTCCTTATTATCAGGGAACGGATGTATTGTTAACGGCTGACTGTGTAGCCTATGCGATGGGAAGCTTCCATCCAGATTATTTAAAAGGAAAATCGATTGCCATTGCTTGCCCAAAGCTGGATGAGGGTCAAGAGGTCTATGTGGAAAAAATTAAATCTTGGTTTGGAGAGGCAAAGATCAATACCCTGACGGTATTGACCATGCAAGTCCCATGCTGCATGGGATTAGTCCATTTGGCCAAAGAAGCCCTGATCAATTCGAAGAGAAAGGTTCCATTGAAGTCCATTGTGGTTAGTCTACAGGGAGAGATCCTTTCAGAGGAATGGGTATAGAAATCTAATGATTCTTATTAAGTTCTGGTGAATCGTAAGGGAATGGAACAGGGAGGATGAGGGGACCTTAGAAAGGGAGAATATGGTATGGCTGAACTAAAAGAAATAAACCAGAGATTAGAAGAGATTTATCAGAAGATAAAGGCTGATATTCCATGGGAACCTGTTGGACATACCCCGATGCCCGAAACCTCTGATCTCAGGAATTGGGATAGGAGGCTTTTACAAACCTATAAACCCTGGTATGCCCCTTTCTGTGATCTTTGTTGCTTTTGTACCTACGGAAAATGTGATCTCACTGAGAATAGAAGAGGGGCTTGTGGAATCGATATAGCAACCCAGCAAGGGAGGTGGATGCTTCTCTTCTGTGTCATGGGGGCCTCAGCACACACCTCTCATGCTGCCCATATCCTTGACGTACTGATCAAGAAGCATGGACCGGACAAGAGGATTAATTTAGGGAGTTTTGTTGATTTAGAAGCGCCTCATATTAGAACCGTTCTGGGATTGAAACCAGAAACCCTCGGTGATTTAAGGATCGCAATTGAATACATCTACAAAGAGATTACCCACCTGATCGACTCGACAGCATTCGGTCAGGAGGGAAATCCACTGGATTTTGAATCCAAAGCTCTTCATGCAGGAATGCTTGACCATGTTGGGATGGAAGTAGCTGACATTGCCCAGATCGTTGGCTTTAACTATCCCACTTCTATTGCGGATACGCCTCTCGTCGATCTCGGATGGGCATCCGTGGATAAGACCAAGCCCATTATCTGTTTTGTAGGACATAATCCTGCGACTTCCACCGTTGTGGTCGATTACCTCCAGGAAAATAATCTCTACGACAGGATTGAGCTGTGTGGAATTTGCTGCACTGCCCTGGAGACCAGCAGATACACATCCAGGATGAGAGTGGTCGGTCCTTTTTCACGTCAGCTTTTCTACATAAGGAGTGGAATTGCAGATGTCATTATCACTGATGAACAGTGCATGAGGACGGATATGGTTCAAGAGGCGACAAAGGCTGGCTCTGCCCTCATTGCTACACTCGATAAGGTGATGTATGGCCTTGAGGATGCAACAGAGAAGGCAACCGATGAAATCCTCAAGGAGATGGTGGAGAAGAAGAAACATTTCGCGATCCTTGATCCCAAAAAGGCTGCTGAGGTAGCCGTCAAGGTAGCCATCGCCATTGCTCCCCATCGGAGGAAACAATGGATCCTGGACGAGGAGGCACAGGAATTATCAAAAAGATGTAACTTGTGCGGAATGTGTGAAACTGCTTGCCCAAATCTCTTTGAGATTGGTCAGGGGATAAGCGAGGTGGCCAAAGGGAACTATGAAGTGATCAAGGATCAATTTAACTATTGTATTGGTTGTGGAAAATGTGAGGAGGAATGTCCAAGACAGATTCCAATCCTGAAGATCATGCAGGTCGGAGCGAGTAAAGAAACCTATAAGATCAGGGCTGGCCGTGGCCCAATTATGGATACAGAGATAAGAACAGTTGGAGCCCCAATAACGCTTGGCACCATTCCCGGTGTGGTGGCACTCGTGGGATGTTCAAGCTATCCCGATATACGGGACCTTGCTGAAATAGTAGATGAATTTGCAAGAAGAAAATATATCATCTTAGTCTCTGGCTGCACCTCCATGGCGGTTGGGATGTGGAAGGATGCCGAGGGGAAAACGATCTACGAAAAGTATCCTCCTGTTTTTGATGCTGGAGGCGTTGTGAATGTTGGGGCCTGTGTCGCAAACAGCCACATCTCTGGAGCGGCTATAAAGATTGCCAATCTATTTGGAACTTTACCCTTAAGAGGAAATTATGAAGTTATTGCAGACTATGTGCTGAATCGAGTCGGGGCAGTGGGGATCGCTTGGGGGATCTATTCCCAGAAGGCAGAAGCTATCGCATCAGGATTCAATCGATTAGGAGTGCCTGTTATTCTTGGGCCCCATTCCTCTAAGTATCGACGGCTCTACTTATCAAGGAAAGAGGAGGATGAATGGAAGGTAATGGATGCAAGGAAAAAACAGATCGTTGAAACTGAAGAGCCTTCCCCCGAGCACCTCGCCTATGTCTGTGAGACAAAGGAAAAGGTCATGGTGATGATTCCGAAGCTCTGTATTCGAAAGAATGACACTCCCCAGGGAAGGGCAATCAAGCTTAATCATTATATCTCCCTTTATAAGAGATACATGGGAGGAGGTCTCCCCGAAGACCTTCACCTCTATGTTCGGAGGGAGGCAGATATTCCGCTCGTTTATAAGAAAGAGGTCAAGGCTTATTTTGCAGAGATAGGCTGGAAACCAAAGGAACCAGTTGGGCTTCCCACTCTTATTGGTACTTATCCAACAAAGGTCCCAGTAGAATCCGTCATTCATTAATAAAAGGGGGTCAAAGAAGGAGGGATAGACACCATCCTTATAGATACTTCAATATGTCCATATCAGATAAATAATTATTGCAAAAGAATAAAGGAAAGATGTAAGCCTTTAAAAGAAGGTTGTGTCCTTTATGGTAAAATGGAGACCCTTGGTTCTAAAGAGGAAATAGAGAAGTGGCATATGAAAAAAAATATACGGGGAAGTATGAATAAAAGTCCATTGGAGAAGGGATATTCGTCGCATATGTGCTGAAAGAAAGGGAGTGAGATGAGGGGAGAAGGACATCAGTTTAATCAATATAGCCAGAAGGTGATTGACCACTTTACAAATCCACGAAATGTTGGGGAGATTGAAGACGCTGATGGGATTGGAGAAGTAGGAAATCCCGTGTGTGGGGATATGATGCAGCTATTTATTAAGGTCAGGGATGGAAAGATTGCGGATGCAAAATTTAAGACCTTTGGGTGCTGTGCTGCCATTGCCACAAGCAGTATGATGACAGAATTGATTAAAGGGAGGACCCTATCCGATCTAAAAGAGATCACCAATAAGGTAGTCACCGAAGCTCTGGATGGTCTACCGAAAGTAAAACTTCACTGCTCGGTTTTGGCAGAGGATGCCCTAAAGGCTGCCCTAAAAGATTATTATCAGAAAAAGGGGGAGGAAGAGAATGGAGTAGAACCTTCTATTTAGAGCCTTTTGGATCTGGGACGTCGAAACCACCATATCCCGATCAGAAAAAATATAACAAATCCTAAAATAATTCCGACGAGGGTTGGCCAGGAAGGAATTAGGCTTTTCTCCACATTGACCGAGGCAAGAAGATCGATCTCCTTCACTACCTTTCCTTCCTCCTGAATCAGTACTTTTGAAACCACTTGCCCCTTCTGGATTGGAGCTTCAACAAACTGGGGTAATTGGGGTAAGACAGTTATGGATCCCTCCTTCCCTTTAGCCACGGTCACCCATCCATCCCCTTCAGCAATCAGCGCAATCTCTCTTAATTTCCCCCTTTTTACTTTGACGGGACCAAAGGTTGAACCCTTTTTAACCGCTTCGATGGTTGAAAAATTTTTAAACCCATACTCCAACAGCTTTTGGGTCTCAGGAGCCCTCTTGCTTACCTTATCACAACCCATCACGACGGCAATCAACCTTTGCCCATTTCTTTTGGCTGTAGCCACCAGATGATAACCTGACTCCTCGACATGGCCGGTCTTTAACCCATCCACGCCAATGTTCTTTTGTAAAAGCGTATTCCGATTCCCCTGACGGATTCCGTTGTATTCAAACTCAACTGTTGAATGGAAGGTGAGAGCTTCAGGATGGTCCTCAAGATATCGTTTGGCCAATAAAGCCATATCCATGGCCGTGGTATATTGACCCTCTGCAGGCATTCCATGAGCATTTCTAAATTGAGTATCCTTCAATCCTAAACCCCTTGCCTTCTCGTTCATCTTTGAAACAAAAACCTCTTCAGAACCGGATAGATGCTCAGCCAGGGCCACACAGGCATCATTTCCTGAGGCAATGGCCACGCCTTTAATCAGGTCTTCCACCTTCACTCTTTCACCCACTTTAATAAACATCTTTGATCCTTCCATTCTCCAAGCCTTTTCACTGACAGTAACCATCTCCTCCATTTTAAGCCGGCCATCCCGGATGGCATCAAAGATAATGTAAAGAGTCATCACTTTGACAAAACTGGCAGGAGCGATTCTCAAATTCGGATTTTGTTCATAGAGTACCTTACCGGTCAAGGCATCGATTAAAACTGCTGCTTGAGCATCAAATTGGAGTCCTTCTAAAGTGGCCTGGGAGATTGCAGGTTGTTTTGGGATCTTTGACTTTTCAAGATTTCCTGTCTTCTGTGAAACGGTTAGGTTCTTCGAGGATTTGACTCTCTTGGAAGAAGCAAGATTTGGAAAGCAAATTAAAAGAACCATCAAGAAGAGAAATAATATCCAATAACTTCTGCGAGGATGGATCAACATTTCTTTCCTCCAGATAAAACGATTCAGTTTAAATAAGAGATTTTATTTTTAACAGATTCATCCTCTTTTTTCAAACCCTGTGAAAGAACTTTTTTTTATTTTCTTAAATTTAGCTGGGTTAATCGAAGAGGTAACTCTCACTTGACAAGGCAATTGGATTGAAAATGCGAGGTCATGAAAAGAACTGGAATATCTGAACGGGTCATTCAGGTTGATTCTATGAATTCCCGAGGTCCGACCCAATAGGGGTGAAAAAAAGTTTAAATATTTTAAAGACCAAATAAAGGGGGAGGAACATTCTAATCGATAAATTCTAAGACTTGATCCAAGGGTTTTCTATCCTTTTGGGCCATTCATCTGGAACCCCAACAGCGATCAGACAGACAAGATTCTTATTGGATGGAACTTTTAGGATGGCCTCAATCTCCTTTTTGGCAGTCAAAGGAGAAGCGAGCCAGACAGCACCCAATCCCATTTGGTGAAATACGAAAAGCATGGTAGTTACGGCAGCGGCAGTGCTTTGAATAGCAGTGGGTGCAGATCTTTGTCCATCTCCCCCTCCTTTATCTTGAATGGGTTTTGCTATCACGATCATCCATCTCCATTTTTAACTGAAATGATCAGCTTAAAATCTTTCAATTTCGGTTTAACCCTATTTTATTTTTTTAATAGAAATTAATCTAATCATAGCAGGGATGTCAATTAAAATCTACCCCCTTCATAATGCATCACTGAAGTGGGGAACCCTATTAGAATCAGGCAGGAATATCTCTGAAAATTTTATAAAGCGGAGCACTTCAAAAATTTTCTCCAACATCCCTGCCTGATTTCCCGAATAGGTGAGGCATTACCACCTTTCAATTTATCCTTCTAAAGGATTATGCAGTTTTATAGGAATTTTCCAGGATTTCTGGTTTTAGATGCATTACTCCATTATAAAGATTTTTCTTCTTCTATGAATGGAATAGCATGTTGGTGAGAATATGGACTTTCGTAAAGGATCACTTGTTTGGCCAATTTTTTCTTGGTGTTGATCACAAGAGGGGCTAAAAGATTGGCATAAATCTTCATCGAACTTGCATTTGAAATATTTACAACGACCAAGGTTTGAATCCCATTGGGGGTATGATTTAATTCTAACTCCGCCGTATCTTCTGGATTGATTCTAATCTCATAGTCCGGTTTGAAAAAGACAGGATCGATCAAGACAAACGCCAGAGAGGGATGGTCTAAAGATTGGAGCCATAGAAAGGGTGATCCCTTCTTATGCTCTAAAAGAACAAAACGTTTATCGTCTGGAAAACCAATCATTCCAGAGGGGATCCAGATGATCTGGTCCTCCTGAACTTCAATCACTCCAAAACGGCTGGTATGGATTTTCAATCCTTTAATTCACCTCCTTCTTCTCAATCAATCGATCTAAAGAGGCCAGTTCAATCTGAGC
Source organism: Deltaproteobacteria bacterium (assembly GCA_037441725.1). Taxonomy (GTDB): domain Bacteria; phylum Desulfobacterota; class BSN033; order BSN033; family UBA1163; genus JBBIRT01. Next base: position 54,470 of record JBBIRT010000002.1, read on the forward strand.
GGCCGCTCGATTCTCCTTCATAATTTTATGGTAGACCTCTTCCCGATAGATGGCAGTTTCAGTTGGGGCCTCAATTCCTAAACGGACCTGTTTTCCTTTAATGTCGATGACATGGATCCTTATCGATCCTCCAATGGTAATATTCTCACCAATCTTTCTTGTTAAGATCAACATTTTCACCCTCCCTGGCAAAAATGTCCTAAAATTAACGTAAATAATTGAGGATACTCAACTCAGTAATTTTAGCTGCTGAGGCTAAAGCAGCCTGGTAGGCCAATTCCTTCTCCTTCAGCTCCACAATCACCTCCGAATAATCTGCATCCTCCACCTGAGAGAGTCTTTCTGTGAGATTCAAACTCAATTGGTTTAATACTGTTTTTTTCCAATCGATACGATTTCCCCTTGATCCCACATCAGCCATCTGATTATTAAAATAATCCATCGCTCCTTCTAACGCATCCAATTGTTGCCGAATCGTTTCTCTATCATTTGTCTCTAATGCCCTTTTAAGAACCCCAAGAATATCAAAGAGCCCTGAATCAATAAAAACATTTTGTCCATTCCTGCCTATGGGGAGGAACTCATCCCTTCCAATTTGAATTTGAAAGTCATGGGTGTCTCCATTATACTGGGCTGTTTCAATCCCTCCAGAGGTGATCTTGGTAAACGGAGTGGTTTGCGTGCGGTATCCTGCAAAGATATAAGAACCCCCTAATTCTGTATTTCCTAAGGCAATTGTTTGATCTAACAGATGCCCCACCGCTGTTGCCGCATAGGCTCGGGTTTCACTGGTCTGGGTATCGCTAGCCATCTGAACGGTGATCTCTTTGGCTTGATAGATGATTTCAACCACCTGGGAGAGGATGGATTCACTCAGTTGAAGCCATGACTCACCAGTCTCTATGTTTTTATTATATCGCTCAATTTGGGAAAGGGTCTTTTTAAGACTTAAGGCATCTATTAAAACGATTGGATCATCAGAGGGTCGGTTCATCGTTTTCCCTGAGGCCAGCTTCTCATTCAATTTTTTTAAATTCCCAGAAAGCCTCATGATCCCTTGTTGAATATCGAGATAGATAGATCGAGTGGCA
>JBBIRT010000003.1:0-50841 GCA_037441725.1 Deltaproteobacteria bacterium
TCCATCACACCTCTCCATAGAATTCAGTGGAGCATTACAGATCTCTTTCTACTGAACCGATTGTTAGCCATATTCTTCCTCGTACCCTCAATCCAATGGATTTGGATCATCCTCCCTCCTCAGTCCTTCAAGGACTTTTTCGGAGCCCTCCTACTCTTCTCCTTGACAAAATCTGTGAACCTCGTTAGAAAATGAACTATTCCTATAGGAAAAGGATTTTAATGAAAATCAAAACAGAAGTATTGATTATAGGAGGGGGAGCAACAGGGGTCGGTATCTTGAGGGATTTGGCATTGAGAGGGATCCCCTCTGTATTAATTGAAAAAGGAGATTTTGCTTCAGGGGCCTCGGGGAGAAATCACGGCCTCCTTCATAGTGGGGCGAGATATGCTGTTACCGATCCAGAGGCGGCAAAGGAGTGTATTGGAGAAAATCGGATTCTAAAAAAAATTGCCCCCCATTGTATTGAGGAAACGGATGGCCTCTTCATCTCCCTTCTTGAGGATGATCTTGATTTCAGAGACAGGTTTATAAGATCCTGTGAATTGGCCGAAATCCCTTACAAACTTTTATCTCGAGAAGAGACTCTTGCTTTAGAACCGGAACTCAATCCTGATCTTAAAAGTGCGATAAAGGTTCCAGATGGGGGAATTGATCCCTTTACCCTAATCTTAGAAAATGCAAGAGAGGCACAAGCGCATGGAGCAAACATTTACCTTCACACTGAATGTATCTCAATGGTTCTCAGGGCAGAACAAATCAGAGAAGTAAAGGCAAAAGATCTCATCCAAGGTGAGGAATATTCTATCGAGGCCTCTTTTTTCGTCAATGCCACAGGAGCATGGACAAATAAAATCCTGAATCTTGCGGGTCTCCATATCGGGATGGTCCTGTCTAAGGGATCCATGATCATCACTAATCAAAGGCTTAATCACCATGTCATCAATCGCTGTCGACCCCCTTCAGATGGGGACATTATCGTTCCGAATCAAACTGTTTCTATCCTTGGAACAACTTCCATCCGTCAGGAAGAAGTTGAAAATTTCGAGGTCACCCCTCAGGAGGTCTCATGGTTAATCCAGGAGACTTCAAAGATGATCCCGGCCATTCATGAAACAAGATTCATCCGAGCCTATGCAGGAGTCAGACCTTTAATCCAATTGGGAAAGAATGAAGAGGATCGTGCCCTCAGCAGGGGATTTGCTCTAATCGATCATGAAGAAAGAGATGGTTTAAAAAATCTGATCACCATCACTGGAGGAAAATTAATGACCTATCGACTGATGGCAGAAAAAGCCACTGATCTCATCTGTAAAAAGATGGGATTAAATATCCCCTGCTCAACCCATTTGAATCCTCTTCCTGGGGCAGACCGCCGAGTTAGTTTAAAAGAACGTCTTCAACAATTCTCGGTCTCTAAAGAAGAAACCCTTTGTGATTGTGAACTCATCCTAAGAAGTGAGATTGAAGAGATTTTAGCCAATGAAAGTGTGAAAAACCTGCAGGACATTCTCCATCGAACCCGGCTGGCCAAGGGGACATGCCAAGGAGGATTTTGTCTCTATCGCCTTCTTGGAGTGCTGCATGAATTAAGAAGGGTAGGAGCAGATTCTAACCAATTGATTAGAGGATTACTCGAGGAGCGATGGAAAGGAATCCATCCCATTCTATGGGGAACAGCACTGAAAGAGGAAGAGTTGATCGAATCGATTTATAAAGGGATATTTAATCTCACCCCCACCCTCCCTCCCCCCATTGAGGGAGAGGCTTAGGGAGAGGCTCTATGCATTATGACCTCCTCATTATAGGGACAGGGCTCTCAGGATTAATGGCTGCAAAAGCTGCGGTCGATTTGGGTAAAAAGATTCTCATTCTTGGAAAGGGAATAGGTTCCCTTTCTCTCTTTTCAAATTCGATTGATCTTTTGGGCCCCTCACAACAAGGGAGGACAATGGAAGAGAACCTTTCTCTATGGATAAAAAATCACCCCGACCACCCATATTCAAAGGTGGGTCTAAAGGGAATTGAGGATTCCCTTTCTTCTTTTCTTTCTCTCTTTCCACCTCCTTATTCATTCAAGGCATTGGGTCGAAGGAACTCTCTTATTCCAACAGCCGCAGGAACCCTACGCCCTACCTATCTTATACCTGAAACAATGGCAGAAGGAGTTTCCTTTCCTAACGGGAAAACCCTGATTGTAGGAATTAAAGGATATAAAGATTTTTATCCCCATTATGTAGCGGATCAAATGAAGTGCCGAGGGATTACCATCTCTCTCACAGATTTTCCAAATCCAGGAGAAACAGCAAATGCTCTGGCAAGGCTGATGGAAAAAAAATCTTTTAGACAAGAAATCGCAAGCAAGATAAAAGAACACTTCTATGGAGAAAGTCGAATTGGATTCCCTGCCCTTTTAGGACTTCATAACCCTATGGAGGTGAAGGATGATTTAGAGAGACTTATTGGAACTAAGATCTTTGAAATCCCCACTCTCCCCCCATCCATTCCAGGAATGAGAATCTTTTACCGTTTTAAAGAATGGTTGGCCCATAAGGGAGTTCCTCTCCTTTTGGGTTCCTCTGTGAAAAATGGAATCATAAAAGGGAAAAGATGTGTTGCAATCCATATCTCTCATCCTCCACTGATGACCACTTACTCTGCGGATCGTTACCTCCTGGCTACTGGCCGTTTTACGGGAGGAGGTCTCTGGGCTGATAGGGAAAGGATTTCTGAGCCCATCTTTAATCTTCCTGTCAAGCAACCTGAAACACGAGAGGAATGGTTCAGAAGCCACTTCTTTGATTCTTTATCTCACCCCATTCATCAAGCAGGAATTATGGTCAATTCGTCCTTTCAACCCATCGATGAAGGGGGAAATCTCATCTTAGAAAACGTCTGGGTAGCAGGGACGATTTTGGCTCACCATAACTGGATGGATGAAAAATCGAGGGAAGGGATTGAGATTGCTACAGGATATATGGCAGCAAGATATGCCTTGAGTACTTGAATCTTTCTATTCTAAAATCTTAATCAAGGAGCTAATCTCCAAGGTCTGAAATCAAACCATGATCTTAGATCACGATAGGCTGCTTAAAAAAAACGCAGATAGATGTATTCGTTGTTCCACCTGTATGGCAGTTTGCCCTGTTGCCCGGGTCACTCCAAAATTTCCTGGCCCGAAGCAGGCAGGCCCTGGGGCTGAAAGATTTAGAAGATCAGGTGATCCCTCCGTGGACTCTTGGATAGACCTCTGCCTTGGATGTCACCTCTGTGAGATGGTCTGTTCTTCTGGGGTAAATATCTCTGAATTAAACCTGATGGCCAAAGCAAAATATCTCGACGAAAAAGGAAGACCATTAAGAGATTGGTTTCTCACCCATTTCTACCTTTTCGGTCGGCCTGGATCACTTTTTTCTCCCCTTATCAATCTTCTCTCCAAGAATGCTCCCATCAAAAGGTTGATTGAAATAATTTTAAAAATAGAAAGGAAGAGAGAGTTTCCGAGTTATGAATCTTCAACTTTCATCCAATGGTTTAAAAAACGACGTTCCAAAGGGACGAAAAAAGTGGGTTACTTTTTTGGATGTTATACGAATACAAATGAGGTAGATGTGGGGAAAGCTACTGTTCAAGTGCTTGAGGCCAATGGATTTGAAGTGATTCTTCCTCCCCAACACTGCTGTGGCATCCCGATGCTCGGGAATGGAGACTTCAAAGGGGCAAGGAAGATGGCGAATTATAATGTCCCCTCCCTTCTTCATAGCATTCGCTCAGGCCATGACATCATCTTTTCTTCCACCAGTTGTGGTTATATGATTAAATATGAATACACCCATCTCTTATCTGTTCAGGGGGCAGACCAGGTGGCTGAACATCTTTATGACATCTTTGAATTTCTTAGAAATTTAAATGAATCCAAAGCATTAAATCACCAACTTAAGGCGTTGAATATGAAGGCTGCTTACTTTATCCCCTGCCATTTAAAGGCCTTGCAAATTGGTCTTCCTGCCCTTGAGATCCTTCGACTCATCCCTGGCCTTCGTACTGAAATCATCGAAGCCGATTGCTGTGGAATGGGGGGGACTTACGGTTTTAAGAAAGAAAGATACGAAATCTCCCAGGAGATTGGAAGGGACTTGGTAGAGGAAATTGATCGCCTCAAACCGGATTTGGTTCTCTCAGATTGTGAGGGTTGCCGTGTACAAATAAGGCACTTGACAGGGTTAAAGGTTTTTCACCCCATTCAAGTTTTAAGGGATGCCCTCATAAAATCAAGATAAGCAAGATCTTACAAAGAAGAAAATATTTTATTGGATTTTTTATAAAATAGAGGTTAATATAATAAAGAAATCTCCGAGCCATTTCCCTAAACCCAAACTGCTTTGGATAAGGGAGATGGCCGTCAGGGCATGATTGGAAACGATCATACCTCCCGTGTTTGGAAAGGAGATGTGAGAGGCTCAATGATGGCTGATACCCAAACACGGATATCAGCCATTTTTTTCTACCTTCAATCGTAGATTGAAAGGGGTGGCTTTCAGAATCTGAACTTTTGAATTCACTATGTTGTTAGATCATTATAAGCGAAAAATTGATTATCTCCGAATATCATTAACGGACCGGTGTAACTTAAGATGCCGTTATTGCATGCCTGAAGAGGGGATTCCTCTGATTCCCCACGAAGAGATCTTAACCTTTGAAGAGATTTTAAGGGTAGTTCGTATCTTTGCTAAGGAGGGTATTTCTAATTTGATGTTTACAGGAGTTGAACCCCTTGTTCGTAAAGGATTCATCTATTTTATATCCCTCCTCTCACAAATCGATGGGCTTAAAGACCTTAGCCTCACCACGAATGGAGTTCTTCTAAAAGGATTAGCTTCCGAACTTAAAAGGGCAGGTCTGAAAAGAGTCAACATCAGTCTGGATTCACTGAAAAAAGAGAAATTCCATCAAATGACTCGAAGGGACCATTTTGAGCAGGTTTGGGCTGGAATAGAGGAAGCATTGAGAGTAGAGCTCTTTCCTGTCAAGATCAATATGGTGGTGATTCGAGGACTCAATGATGATGAAATTGAAGCCTTTGCCCGACTAACCCTCAATCTTCCTCTGGTTGTCCGATTCATCGAATATATGCCTTCTGGAAATGGGGACAATTGGAGAGAACGTGATCTTATTCCTATCCCGATGATAAAGAGCCGCATTGAAAATATTGGAAAACTGATACCCATCCCCTCAGACTCGTGGGATGGTCCGGCAAAAAGATTTCGAATGGAGGGAGGCATTGGTGAAATTGGGTTGATTGGCCCTATCAGTAGCCATTTCTGTGAGAATTGTAATCGCCTCCGACTCACTCCTGATGGAAAGATCCGAAATTGCCTCTTTTCGGATGAAGAGATCGATATAAAAGAGATTCTTAGGAATGGAGGATCTGCCCTGGATTTAAAAGAAAAACTGTTGATTGCTCTGAAAAGAAAGCCAGCTGGGCATTTCATCAACACCCCCCAATTTAAAAAATGCCAGAGAAATATGTCGGCGATTGGAGGATGAGGAAAATTCAGAATCAAAAGTTATGCATCATTAATTGAATAAATTCGCTATGCGAATTTGTTGGAGGTTTCGATGTCAAGGCTTACACACTTTGATGAGCAGGGTCAGGCGAAGATGGTTGATGTGAGTGATAAAGAGGAAACTTTAAGAGAGGCTGTGGTACGAGGATCTATCTTTATGAATCCAGAAACCTTTAAAAAGATTACCTCAGGAAAGATCGCAAAGGGAGATGTATTTTCCGTTGCCAAAGTTGCAGGGATGATGGCGGCAAAGAAGACTTCAGAGCTTATTCCCATGTGCCACCCTCTCAACCTCACTCATGTGGAGATCAATTTCTTCCCTTTTAAAAAGGAAAACCGAATTGATATTGAATCAAAAGTGAAGATCAAAGCCAAGACAGGGGTTGAGATGGAAGGATTTGTTGCCGTAGCGGCTGCTGGCCTTACCATCTATGACATGTGTAAAGCCATTGACCGAGGGATGGTTATCTCTAATATCCATCTGGTTAAAAAGGCAGGGGGAAAGAGTGGTACATATTTGGCAAAAGGCAAGGGGCATAAAGCATAGGGTAATTTCCTTTTTTACCCTTTGCCCTATGCCTATTAGGGAGAGGTCATGAAACAGATTCAGCGTGGCAAAGTCCTTGCCGTAAATATCAGTGAAGATAAGGGAACGAAGAAGACGAATATTCAATCCTGTACCTTGCTGAAAGATTTCGGTTTTAAAGGGGATGCCCATGCAGGAAATTGGCATAGGCAGGTCAGTCTTTTAGCAAACGAATCGATTGAAAAAATGAAAATGAAAGGTCTGAAGGTCGGCTACGGAGATTTCGCAGAAAACATCACCACAGAAGGCATTGATCTCGTTCACCTGCCAATTGGTACAGAAATTCGGATTGGAAACTCAGCCCTCCTTCGGGTCACCCAAATTGGAAAGGAATGTCATCAGCGCTGTGCCATCTATTACCAGTCAGGAGATTGTGTTATGCCCAGGGAAGGAATCTTTGCTGAGGTCTTAAAAGAGGGTGAAGTGAAGGTAGGAGATGAAATCGTCATTGGTTGATCGGTTTATTGAGTCTATGGGGTTCATTGAGTTCCTTGGGTGAATCGAGTTTATTGGATTTCTTTGGTTTCAAATCAATGAACACGGTAAAGGAATGGAATGGTTTTCAAAGTAGCGATTTTGACTATTAGTGATAGAGGGTCAAAGGGTGAACGAGAAGATTCAAGTGGTCCTCTCATCCAAGAGATGATCAAGGATCTCCCTGGTAAGGTCATCCATTATGAAATCATTCCGGATGAGAAAGAGATGATCACCGAAGCCTTAAAAAAGAGCGCAGATCAACTCAAGGCAGATCTCATCCTCACCACTGGAGGGACAGGATTAAGCCCCCGAGACGTCACCCCTGATGCTACCTTGAAAGTGATTGAAAAAGAGGTCCCTGGTTTTTCAGAAGCGATGAGGGCTGAAAGTTTAAAGAAGACTCCTCACGCCATGATCTCGAGGGCTGTGAGTGGTATTCGAGGAGAAAGCCTAATCGTTAATCTCCCAGGAAGTCCAAAAAGTGTGAGGGAAAACCTTAGGGTCATCTTGCCTGCCCTTCCCCACGCCCTCTCCAAATTAAAGGGAGATAAATCTGAATGTGGTCAGGAATAACCGCTATCTATTTTCGATCCTCCCTCCCTCTATATTCTCCCCCCTCTGTTCCTTTCGAACCCCTAGGTTTCCTCCTCTGCTCTTCTCTCCACTGCTGATGTCTCTGGACCTCAGGCCTCCGATGATATTCCTGCTCTCTTTGATGTCTTAATTCCAATCTTTGCTTTTTGGGGGGACGATCTCGATATGCCTGGACCCCCCAAGTCTTTCGTTTTTCCCAATATCGATCCGCATGCCATACCTTCCAGTTCTGATGAAGTCGACGCTCCGGAATTCGCTCATAATGCCATCGATGTCCACGCCAATGGCGATCACGATAGAATCCCCTCCATCCTGGGTCAACATCAAAATAAAATTTTGGAACATAGTCATAATAAACCCAACCCTTATTATAATACCGTGAACGATACCAACGACCTTCCCATAGACGCCACCACCAGCCATTCCAGAAAAATAGATCAACATCTATATCAGGAACCACATAAACATCATCTGTGTCAGGAAGCACGACCACTTCAGGGGGGGCAGGGAACAGGATAGGTGGGGGGGGAGGGAATGGAATTCCAATGTGGATATCTACGGCTGCCATGGTTGGAACAGGAATGACAAACATCCATACGAACAGGATCGTCTTAAAAAAGATTTTTCTCATGGGGCTCCCTCCTAATCTTGAATATGATGAATCATTTATTTTTTAATTATATCCTATCAGGTTTACTCCTCCAATACATTTTTATATTTTTTTTGACGAATGATTCAAATTTTTTATTCACTACCTATATAGGAGTAAGTGGCTATGCCTGATCTAATTGGCAGCTTAAAAAACTTGACAAAAAATGACATGACCCTCTAAGATAGATTTAAGATGATTATTTAAAGCCTGATGGAGGAGGATCAATATGAATTCATTTTCAATAGAATTGTGGAATTCATTTCGAAAAATCTTGGGACTGAAAGAATCTCCCCTGGGGATCTATTATACGAAGGAAAAACCTGAAGGGTTCACTGCAAAGGAAGGGAGCCACCAATGTATCATTGGACTTTTAAGAAAGGCTCGACAAGGGGGAGAAACCGTTTATTTTGATAAAAACCATTTTGGGTGTCCTGGAGGAGCCTACTATATGGGATTCTTTGAATCCCCAAGACCGAATCTTGAATACTTTTTATCCTGTGGTATTCCAGGTGAGATGGAGGGAGAGCGATATATCAAAACACCTGAGCTAGCCAGAACATTTATTGCCTCAAGAAAACCAAGACCTGCTTCAGCCCCTTATTGCGTCTTCAAACCCATCGAAAAATTCCAAGGAGAGGAAAAACCAGAGGTAGTTGTCTTTTTTGCTCCTCCAGATATCCTTTCAGGACTTTTTACCTTAACCGGTTATGCCTTAGAGAGCATGGAGGCAGTGATCAGTCCTTTTGGTTCTGGCTGCAGTACAATTCTATCCTATCCTCTGAAGGAGGCCGAAAAGGACCCCCCTCATGCCATCCTCGGAATGTTCGATGTCTCTGCAAGGCCCATGGTCGAAAGAGAGATCCTTACCCTATCCATGCCCTTTCCCTTATTCCTAAAACTTTTAGGGAATGTATCAGGGAGTTTCCTCGAAACAGAAAGCTGGAAGAAGGTAAGACTGAGGGGGATTTAAGAACCTTAGGCCTTTTTGGATGGGAGGGCATCATGAACTACTCTGAAACAATCCCTATCAGCACCAAAGGATTTACCGATATCCTTGACATCACTCCTCAGGTGGACGGAGTTGTAGATCGCTCAGGGATTAAGAATGGATTGGTGACGGTATTCTGTCCTGGATCAACTGGAGCCATCACCACCATAGAAAATGAATCAGGGGTGCTCAAAGATTTACAAAAGGTAATAGAAAGGATCGCCCCATCCGATATTCCCTACGAACATGATCGGCGTTGGGGGGATGGAAATGGTTTTTCCCATGTGAGGGCGGCTTTGATGAAGCCCTCTCTGACCATTCCTCTTGTTCAAGGAAGATTGACCCTGGGGACATGGCAACAGATTGTCTTTATCGATTTTGACAATCGTAAGAGAAGCAGAGGGCTATTGGTCCATATTATCGGTGATTAACCCCTTTCTTTCTGAATCTGAGTCGGACCGAAACTCCCTCAAAACCAAAATTTTCTCTGATCTGATTCATTAAATAGCGCTCATAGGAGAAGTGAATGCCTTCAGGAAAATTGGCCTGAATGACAAATGTTGGAGGAGCAATGGAGACTTGAGTGAATTAATTCAGCTTCACATTCCTGTTCTTATAAAGGGGGGGAGGAAATCTTTCGACCCAGTCTCTAAAATATCTGTTGAGTTGGGAGGTAGGAATCCGCTTTTTGGTTTGCTCTGAAACATGATCGACCATCTCTAAAACCTTATGGACCCTTTGGCCCGTAAGGGCTGAGATAAAGAGGATTGGAGCATAGGTAAGATATTTCAATGCCTCCCTTACTCTTCTTTCATAATGGATCATGGTTTGAGAATCTTTTTCAATGAGGTCCCATTTATTCACCAACAGAATGCATCCCTTTCCCTTTTCATGAATAAACCCTCCAATTCGGGCATCCTGATCCGTCACCCCCTCCCTCGAGTCCAATAAGAGGAGAGCCACATCTGATCGATCAATGGTTCGAAGGGCCTCCACAATGCTATACTTTTCAAGGCGTAGGGTGATTCGGCTCTTCCTTCTAATCCCGGCCGTATCGATCAAAGCATATTTCTTCCCCCCTCTCTCAAGATAGGAGTCAATGGCATCTCTGGTCGTTCCAGGGACTTCATCCACAAGCACTCTTTTATACCCCAATATTCTGTTGATCAAAGAAGATTTTCCAACATTTGGCCTACCCACAACAGCCACTCGGGTGATCTCCTTTCCCCACCTTTCTTCAATCAAACGGGGTAAGGCCTTCACCACCTCATCCATCAATCCATTCACACCATATCCATGTTCTGCTGAAATGGAATGGATAGGGGCAACCCCCAACCCATAAAATTCAATGGCTTTCTCCTCATGCTCCGGTCCATCGATCTTATTGACAAGATAGAAGACCGGTTTATTCAACCTTCTGAGGAGATCCACAATCTCTTTATCCGATGGGGTGAGGCCCTCTTTCCCATCCATCATGAAAAGGATCACATCCGCTTCTTCCATGGCTAATTGGCATTGCTCGCGCATCTGGATGAAGATCCGATCTTTTGAAACAGGTTCAAATCCTCCAGTATCAATCAAAGTAAAAACTCTCTCATCCCACTCTGCTTCAGCATAATTTCGATCTCGCGTTACCCCTGGTTCATCCCAGACAATGGCCTTCCTTCTTCTTACAATCCGATTGAAGAGTGTAGACTTCCCGACATTCGGTCTTCCAACGATGGCGATGAGGGACATCACAATCCTCCGTCAGGTTTTAAAATTTCTGAGATATCCTCTAAAACTCCATCCGCACCCACTTCTTCAAACTCCTCTCGTTTTATCCTCCCTGTCAATACTCCAATCGTCTTCATCCCAAGCCTCTTTCCGGCCTCAATGTCGATGAGATGATCTCCTACCATCAAGGCCTTCTCTCCTTGAACCTTCAAGGTTTACAATACATGGTTCAGATGTTCTGGATGAGGCTTTACCCTCTTAACAGAATTTCTTGAAGCAAAAGCATCACAATAGTCATCCATGTCGGGGAATAGCCTTCGAACGGCCTCCTCACAATTCCGAGTAATGATACCCACTTTGATCCCCCTCTTTCTGAGATCTTGGAGAACGATCTTTGTATTGGAAAATAATCTCCCTTTCTCTGCTGACTCCATCTCTACCTGATAGATGATTTGATGGGCTCTTTGATAAAATTCATTGGCCTCAAAGGGTCTATTTTTACAGAGGATCTTATAAACCTCGTCAATAATTTCTAATAAATATTTCTCCTGAATGAGTTTCTCCTCAATACCATAATCAAGGATTAATTGATATACCCTTTCTCTCATAAATGCGAAATCGATATTAAGGTCTGCCAGGGTTCCATCGAAATCGAATAGGATGGCTTGAATTCCCGAAAGGTAGTTCCTCCACATAATTTAACCCTATTTGAAAATGAGGGATTAGGATTAGGGGATTATTTATTATCATATTAAAATTTTAAGTCCATAGATTCCAATCCTTTTCTATCCAGATTTTAACATGGTAAAATCTCATCCCCTTCATTCCTCGTTTATCTTAGCATTCACTCTCTCTCCATCCCTAATAAAATCCTTGATCATCTCTGAGAGATTTGTTATGACCTATTCGGAGGAAATGCGTCAACTTCCCCTCCATAACCTTTGGAGGGATGGTCTCACCATTAAGCTTAAAATTTTTAAACGGAGATGGGATATAATGAAAAGGTTGGAGGATCAAATACGAGTTGCTTTAGGGAAAGGGAAAGTTGATCTTCTGATCAAGAATGGGAAGGTCATCAATGTTTTTACTGGAGAGATCGAAAAGAAGGATATTGCCATTTTTGATGGAAGGGTTGTGGGATTTGGAGATTATGATTCCAAAAAGAGGATCGATGTCAAAGGCGATTTCCTCTGCCCTGGTCTGATCGACAGCCATGTTCATATTGAATCCAGTATGGTCGCCATCCCTGAATTCGCTCGGGCCGTACTCCCTCATGGAACAACCTCTGTGATCATCGATCCCCATGAAATTGCCAATGTCCTTGGGGTAGAGGGTATCCATTTTATGGCAGCATCAGCCCAAACGGTCCCTTTAAATGTTTTGATCATGCTTCCTTCCTGTGTCCCAGCAACCCCTCTTGAAACGTCAGGAGCAACCCTCAAATCAAGTGATTTGAAACCCTTATTGAGAGAACCTTGGGCCGTCGGATTAGCCGAGATGATGAATTTCCCTGGGGTCATCCATAGGGACCCAGAAATTCTTAAGAAGATTGAGATCGCAAAAGGGAAACGGATTGATGGTCATGCTCCTGCCCTTTCAGGAAAAGATTTATATGCTTACCTCACCGCTGGTATCCGATCGGACCATGAATGCACCACCCTCAGGGAGGCAGAGGAAAAGTTAAGAAATGGGATGTGGATTATGATCAGAGAAGGAACTACGGCAAGAAACCTAAAAGATTTGGTCCCTTTGGTGACAACAAAAAATTCAAGGCGCTTTCTCTTGGTCACAGATGATCGTCATCCAAAAGACCTTCTTCAGGAAGGCCATATCGATTCCATGATCAGACAGGCCATTAAAAGGGGAATAGATCCGATCATGGCGATTCAGATGGCAACCCTTAATGCGGCAGAATATTTTAGGCTGGATGACCTCGGAGCGATCGCTCCAGGTTACAGGGCTGATATTGTAGCCTTCGATCACCTCCAACGATTTAAAATCAAGAAGGTCTTTAAAGAGGGGGAATTGGTTGCGGAAAATGGGAAAATGGTCTCATTCCCTGTAAGGAAGAAAACCCTCAGACCTAAGGGATCGGTCCGAATCAAACCCCTTAAGAAGGATGCCCTTGTGCTTCGAAGTCATCAGCCTCTGGCTAAAATCATACAATTGGTCCCGGATCAAATCATTACAAAAAAATTGGTAAGAAAAATCCCCTTAAAAGATGGGATTGCCTATCAGAATATCAAAGAAGATATTCTTAAGATCGCAGTGGTGGAACGACATAAGGCCACCGGCAATATCGGGATTGGTTTTGTCCAAGGATTTGGTCTCAGGGAAGGAGCCCTCGGATCATCAGTGGCTCACGATTCCCATAATCTCATTGTGGTGGGAACGAATGACCAAGATATGTTGAAAGCAATAGAAGCCATTCAAAAGATGGGGGGCGGATTGGTAGCCGTACTAAGGGAAAAGGTGATAGCCTCCCTTCCCCTACCCATAGCCGGCTTAATGTCAGAGGCATCGGTTTCTCAGGTCAATCATCAATTAGAGGTCTTACAAGATGCCGTAAAAAAAATGGGATGTAGAATTCCAGACCCCTTTATGACCCTATCATTTCTGTCGTTGCCTGTTATCCCGGAATTGAAAATCACTGACAAAGGTCTGGTCGATGTCAATCAATTTAAGAGGGTGCCATTATTCGGAGAAAAATGACTCCATTGGGGGAATGGAATGGTCTAAAAAAGACGCTATGCGCTAAGTGAGGTTCCTATGGATTGGAATCAACTCTTAAAAGAAGCGATTCATTATCTTCAAGAATACATCCGGATCAATACCGTGAATCCTCCTGGAAATGAAATAGAAGGGGTAAGATTTTTAAAAAAAATTTTTAATCGAGAAACTATTCCTTGTGATATTTATGAACCTTCTTCGGGCCGGGGGAGTCTCCTGGCCACTCTTAAAGGAAATGGGAAAAAAAGACCGATTCTCCTTCTCAGTCATATTGATGTCGTCCCTGCGGAAAAAGAGCATTGGGTCGTCGATCCTTTTTCAGGGATCATTAAGGATGGGTACCTTTACGGTCGTGGAGCCCTCGATGATAAATCCATGGGGATCATTGAAATGATGGCTCTGATCATTTTGAAACGTGAAAATATTCCTTTAAAAAGGGATATCCTCTTTTTGGCCACAGCCGATGAGGAGACAGGAGGGAAATGGGGAGTCCAGTGGATGATGGAGAACCTCCCCATCCTGAGGGATTGTGAATATGCCCTAAATGAAGGAGGTCATATTATTCTCAATGAAAAAGGAATGGCTGATCGATATGAAATCTCTAACGGCCAGAAGATCATGTTTCAACTTCAATTAAAGGCCAAGGGAACTTCAGGCCATGGTTCGATGCCCCATTCTGACAATCCCAATGTGAAACTGGTCCATGCCCTTGAGGCCGTTACCAGATGGGAAACCCCTTATCACATCTTACCAATGGTCAAAGAATATTTCTGTAAAATGGCCCCCAAGCAACCTCTGGAAGAAAGAAAATATTTTGAGGATATTGAAGAAGGGCTTCGGGACCCTTCTTTTTCAGTAAGATTGACCTCCCACCCTGTTTACAATGCCATGATCAGAGACACCATCTCTCTGACCATTCTTAAGGCTGGAAACAAAGCCAATGTCATTCCTTCTGAATCCCATGCCACCCTGGATTGTCGTCTCATTCCAGGTTCTTCAAAAGAAACCTTTTTAGAAGAGATTAAAAAACGATTGGGAAATGATATCGAGGTCACGGGGGAGTTAGAAGGAAAATCCCTTCCCCCTTCTCCATTTGACACTGAGTTTTTCAAAGCAATTCAGAAATTCGCCTCCTCTAATGACCCCGGTTGCCCGGTCGTCCCTTATCTCCTTCCAGGGGCAACAGATAGCCGATTTCTAAGGGAGAGGGGAATTATCTCTTATGATTTCTGCCCTTTTCGATTAACCGAGAATGAAATGAGGAGAATTCATGGAAACGATGAACGAATTGCCTTGGAGAATTTAAAATTTGGAATGATGGCACTGTATGAGATCCTCAAAGAGGTAGTGGCTTAATCTTTGATGAGTGAATGGGGTTTGAGGAGATAAGATGTTTATTGAAGAGATTTCAGGGATTTCCAGGGAAGAGTTCTGGAGACACTATGCAAAGAGTGGCGCCATTGGACTGGTTGGGGGGACATTATGGGTTCATCGAGCCATCTGTGAGGCTCAGGCATGGGTCACCCCGGATAAGAAGCCCAGTCTCTGGGCACATGCCTTTATCTTTACAGGTCGAAGACCTGATGGATACGATTGGATCGCTGAGTCCGATATCACAGTAGATCTGCTTCGAATGCGAATCATGAATGGAGCACAGGAAAATAGAATTGATAAATACTACAGAAAAGATAAGGCCTTAAATTGTGCTGTACTTGATTTCGAATTAAATGATTCAGATACCCATAGGGTGATTCAGAAAGCGCTTGAAATGATATCCCAGAGGATCATGTATCCTGTTTCCGGTCTGTTCGGAACATTCCTTGCGTATCTTTTGGGGACTGAAAAATCACAAAATCTGTGGAATACCAAGGATGCACTCTATTGCTCTGCCTTTGTGAAGGAGGCCTATCTTGCAGCAGGAATTGATCTCTCCAAAGGAGTTTCAACCACCCACACCAGTCCGGAGCACCTCTGGCAGACCAACATCCCTCACAAGGCATATAGATTAAAGGAACCATGAAATAGAAAATCTCATGGAAAAGGATTTTCATTATTACATTACCTATTCGATGGCCAAGCTAACAGGCCTCGACCATGCAGATCTCATCGCTTATTCCTCTCAATTTGTCGATGATAACAACGAGGGTCAGTTTATCATCGATGAAGGAATAACTTTATTCCCTGAAAAGATCCCCACAGGGGATGGAGGATATTATTATCCAGTGATGACCCAATCCCTTTCCCCCAAATCTTTAAGTCCATATATTCAGAAATATGTTTACGTCCCCTTCCATTTTCTTCCAGGTGATAATGAGGTAGAAATCTATGGGAAAAAGAATCCCCTCAGCACCACCCCAAATTCTAAAAATGCCCAGGCATTACTGAATGAGGCATTGAAGAGTAAGAATCCTTATCAGATTGGAATTGCCCTGCATACCTTTTCCGATACATGGTCTCATCAAAATTTTTCAGGACTCAGGGAGGAATGGAATGCGGTTTACCCCTGGTACGATGTGTTTAAAAAGATCGTACCCAATATTGGACATGCTGAGGTGGGTCACGCTCCAGATGTCATTTCCGAAGATTGGATAGACTATCGAATCAATAAGAAGATTATCAATAGAGAGAGGGCCTTTGAGGCGGTAAAGGAAATATATAAGAGATTGAGAAGAAATTCTACTCATGGACCAACCTGGAATGAGATAAAGGCTCAATATCAGGAGATCATTTACACATTTGATTATAATGAGAGGATTGCAAAAATAGCCAATTTACTCATCGATCATCAATTGGGTCCAATTCCAAACTATTCTAAGGATGATTGGATGAATAAAGCCCTCGATAAGAGGGATGGGAAAATTGTCATCAGCCCTGATTTCTTTCGGACCCACTGGTATCATTTCCATCAGGCCGCTAAAATCCATTTTGCCATTGTAATGAATCTCATCAAAGAGCTGTTGTGATACCAGGGGCAAATTCACCTGATCCATAACCAACTTGAGTTACTTTTTGCGTAAAAGTAATATTGATATCCTTTCTGAAATCTCCCATTCCCTCTGGGATAGATCGATCTCAACGTTACTCTCTTTTGGGGTAAGAATTTGATGGATGTTCCGATGAGGCACTATTTAAAAGAGCTTGTCTATGGTTTATGTCAAACTAACCTTATTAATTCTTAAAAAAAGGGAGCCCTCACCCATAAAAGGCTATGTTCACAGATCTGGCAGGAATCTCCTCTAAAATTTTATGGAGCCCCAGGGGGAACGCCCATGTTAATTCCATAGGATACCTTCCTGTTTTAGAGGCTTCAGTAAGGTTACCTGCATTTTGCGAAATCCACCTTCGGTGGATCATGCGAATGATCATCCCTGCCGGATCACTAAGTTCTCTGACTCAATGGGGATTAAGAATGAATTGACTTTATATTTGACAAATAGACGACTAAATGTTAAATAAGATTTCTATGATTTATCGCCCTTTATGGATTCGTCGTATTCAACAGGCATGGAAAAAACGACCAATCGTATGGTTATCAGGAGTTCGCAGGGTAGGAAAAACAACCTTAGCCAAGATGTTTCCCAGAGCCATCTACCAGAATTGTGACCTCCCTTCAGTCGCCCGAAGGTTGATCGATCCAGAGCCTTTCTTTGACAGCCTTGATGTTGGAACCATCGTTATATTTGATGAAATCCACCATCTGGAAGACCCGAGCCGCCTATTAAAAATTGCAGCGGATGCCTATCCCCATCTGAAAGTGCTTGCAACCGGCTCCTCCACTCTTGCTGCGACTAAGAAATTTCGGGATAGTCTGACTGGAAGAAAGGAGATCATTTATTTACCACCTGTACTATGGAGTGAATGTTTGGACCAATTCAATATTAAAGAATTAGATCGTCGATTACTCCACGGAGGACTGCCAGAACCCTTACTGTCTGAAACCAAGAATGAGGCCTTTTTTTCAGAATGGATGGATAGTTTTTATGCTCGGGATATTCAGGAGCTTTTTGGTATTCGCAATCGGACTGGTTTCATGAAATTATTACATCTATTGCTTCGACAAAGTGGAGGTCTCCTGGATTATACCCATCTCGCGAAGTTAAGTGATTTAAGCCGGCAAACTGTGAAAGCCCATATCGAAGCGATGATGATTGCCCATGCGGTCTTTTTGCTTCCTCCATTTCATGGAGGTGGTCGAAGGGAAATTACACAGAGACCTAAGTGCTATTGCTTCGATACAGGTTTTGTCACTTTTGTCAAAGGCTGGAATAGCATTCGGGAAGAAGATCAGGGTCTTCTATGGGAGCATCTGGTTCTTGATACCCTGCGTACTGTTTTTGACCATCATGACTTGTTTTATTGGAGAGATAAATCAGGCCGAGAAGTGGATTTTGTCGTAAAAGGGGACAGGCAACGATCCGATGTCTTTGAATGCAAGATCAATCCTGATCACTTTGATCCTGCCCACCTTACCCTATTTCGCTCCCTATACCCATTTGGAAAGAATTACGTGGTAAGTCCCAATATTAAATCTTCCTATGAACGACGTTATGGAGAATTGAAGGTTGATTTCATTCCGATTAGGCAGATTTATGATTTGAAATTGAAATCAACCATCTTTAATGCCAAGGCGTTGAAGCCTAACACATCATTAAAAATGGAGTAAAGGGAATATAGGATCTTTAATATTATATCGATTGGATAGAAATTATTTTTTTATCTTGTGATCAAAAGAATATTTCATTATTCAACAATATAATGAGAAGGGGCAGGTGATCATCATGACCATTTCGAAGCAGGAGTTTGAACGACGCTACAGGGCGATTCGGGAACGGATGAAGAAGGAGGAGTTGGATTGCCTTCTTGTGGTTGGACTTCCCGATGACTTTAACCGTGGCAACATTCGTTACATTACAGGTTATGGAAATGGAGGCTGTTGCATTTTTCCATTGGAGGATCCTCCTATCTTTCTGATACGGCCGTATCAAAGGTCTTGGGTGAAACTTCAGAGAACCATTGGGGCGATCGACTTGCTCGATTTGAGAGAGACATCTAACCCTATTGAACAAGTGATAAAGGAATTGTCCCGATATGATCAGGGGAACAAAATTGGACTGGTTGGGATGAACTGTATCTCTGTTCCTATGTACTCGGCAGTAAAAGAAAAGCTTCACGAGAGGCTCGTAAATGCCATTGGAATATTCGATCAGCTACGAGCGATCAAGAGTGCAGAAGAAATTGAGAAGACACGAATGGCCGCCTCCATTGCTGATAAGGTATATGTTCTCCTCAGAGAGATCATCCGGCCAGGTCTGAGTGAATATGGGATTTATGGAAGGGTAAAGAAAACGATTTATGAAATGGGTTGTGAATATTCATTTGACCTAATTGATGCCGCAGGGGCCATGATGAATATGTCATTTTTCCCCACGGCTGACCAATTAGAATCAGGAGGGACCTTGTTCTATGAAATCACCCCTGCCTACGAAGGCTACTATGCACAACTTCCTGTCACGTTACCGGTAGATGAGTATCCTCCCCATGTTCTCAAAATGGTGAGGACATGGGCTCAATCAGATAAAGCGGTCCAGAAGATCCTCAAGCCAGGGACAAGGTGTGCGGACCTCTATCATCTATTAGTGAATACCGTCCAAGAGAATGGTTTCATATCCCCTTACGAAGTAGGTCATGATCTCGGTCTGGATGTTCATGGACCTCTTTATATCAATGAATCTTGCAATACGATCCTCGAATCGGGCATGGTCATTGCCCTCCATGCAAGTGTCATGAAGGAGATCGGAGGGGATGGATGCGGGATGGGTTACACCTACTTAATTACAGATGAGGGAGCCGAGAGGCTGAGTAAAATTGACCTGGCCAAAGATCTGATCGGAGAGGAAGGATAAACAACAACGAGAGCATGGATATCATGAAAGATGAGAAATCCTTTGTATGCTATGCCCACCAGTATTATGAACCAAACGGTCTATCTCGCTATCACTCTAAATAACCCTATGGAGGGTAAATGAAATCCTTCTTCAGGTTTTGCCGCCCCTCATGAAAATGGCACAAACTCCAGTTACGACAATCATCGTTGAACTGGCAAGGGTAAAGCAAACATTAAATCCCCATCGATCAATGATGGTTCCCATAATGGGTGCAAAGATGGCCCCTGTATAATGCATGGTAAAATAATAAACCCCAAAGAGGGTGGAGCGGTAGCGGGATGTGGTCTGTTCCATGATAAAGACTTCAGAGACTGGCCAACGCAGAGCATTACTCAACCCAATCAAGAAAAGGAGGGTAAAGAAACTAAAGCCCCACCCTACAAGGGGAATAAAATAGATTAATCCTCCACTGAAAAGGCCCGTGATGATGATAATGGGTACTCTTCCAATTCGATCAGAAAGGTATCCTCCTACTGGCCCTGCCCAGAGACCTGAGAAAAATACGATCGAAAGCAAGGAGGCAGCCGTCTTCTCGGTCACCCCGAGGTGATCCACTGCATACAAAGTCAGAAATGCGGTAATGGACATCCCTGCCCCACCTGCAAGCACTGTCATGGTTAAAAAGGCAACCATGCGTCTGACATTTCCAGGGGGAGGGGGTTTCTCTTCGCCTAATCCCCTCCTTACAATCTGCGCCTGAGTTTTACCTACCCTTCCCCTAAGATAAAAATAGAAGATCAGGCCAAAAATGGCAGTAGGAATTGCTAGTCCAAAGAAGGAACCTCGCCAACCCCAGACTCCTGCAGTTGCTCCTGCAACGACTGGAGCTAAAAAGAAGCTGGCATTCCCTCCAATGAGGTGATATCCAAGAGCCCGTCCTTGGTGTTTTGGCTCTACCGACTTGGAAATAAGGGGAGTGGCTGCCGGATGGTAACCCCCTGCCAATAACCCCATCAGGATCAGAAAAATAAGAAGCATCAGATAGGTCTGTGAAAACCCAACCAGTATTCCAGCCAGGGCCACGCCAAGGATCCCTACCATCATCAAGAACATCGGTCCAAAACGATCGGCAAACCATCCTGCTGGTACCTGGGCCGCTCCGTTGGCAAGGGCAAAGGCTGAGGTAACCAAAGAAGCCTGAGCATATCCCAAACCAAATTCGGTTCTGATGAAGGGGAGAAGCGGCATGGGCAAGGCAGTCAACAAATGGTGGGCACAGTGGGCTAAAATATAGAAAGGGAGAGTAGTGATAAAAAATGATCGTTCCTTAGATTTAGGATTATCCATATCCTTTCCTTTTTTAGGATTGATATAAATAAAATAACTTCTATCCCTCCGTCAAGAAAAAAATAAAGTTGAAGGCCTCACGCATTCGGGGCATTAGTCAGGGAGGTCAGAGAAAATTTTATTGCGGAAACCTCGTCTTGTCCCATAGCTACAGAATTCCTTTTACCATGGAAGGCAATGGTTTGTTGGAGGATATAACTTTTACCAAGCTATTTTTGAAGTGCTCCGCTTGATAAAATTTTCAGAGATATACCTGCCTGATTCTAATAGGGTTCCCCCCTTCAGGGATGCATTACACTTGAATTAAAACCATCTATGCTTTAAGTATTATCATCTTGTTTCATTCTCTTCTATAAAGATCTCCGGAAACATGAATGAAAAACGCGGAACTTAATTCCAATCGAGAGATCAAAGAAGAATAGACCCATATGGATCGTAAACAAAAGAATACCATTTTGATTGTTTTAGGCACGCTCTCAGCAATTGCTCCATTCTCAGTAGATATGTACTTACCAGGATTTTCGGCAATCGCTCGAGACCTGAGAACAGACATGGCTCATGTTGGCCTTACCTTGACCAGTTATTTTTTTGGGATCTCATTAGGCCAGTTAATGATGGGCCCAGTGGTTGACCGCTATGGCAGGAAAAGACCATTAATAATTGGACTATTGGTCTATATCTTATCTGCCATCGGATGTGCCTTGGCTCCCTCGGTCTATACCCTGATCGTCCTTCGATTCTTTCTTGCCATGGGATGCTGTGTAGGGATGGTGGGTGGAAATTCGATCGTCCGTGATCTCTTCACCGGACGTGAGATCGCCAGGGCCCTCTCCCTGATGATGACCATCTTTGGAGTAGCACCTATCATTGCTCCCACGCTCGGGGGTCTGATCACTGCCCACTTGGGCTGGCGCTTTGTCTTTGGTGCCCTTACCCTGATAGGGATCTCTGTCCTCTTAGCTATTTCCTTACTCCTTCCTGAAACCAAAAAAGCCGACCCCACAATCTCCCTTCTCCCAAAAGAGGTCATATTGGGTTATCTTAAAGTATTTAAGGAAAAGACATTCCTCCTTTATATCCTGGCAGGTGCTGCAGGAAGTGGAGGCCTATTTTCTTACATCACAGGATCACCCTTTGTCTATATGGATCTATTTGGTTTTACCCCAACTCAATTTGGATGGATCTTTGGTGGGAATGCCTTAGCCATCGTCCTCGGTAATCAATTGAATAGGATTCTACTAAGAAAATATGAGAGTACCTGGATTTTATATCGCATCACAGCGATTCAATCGGCCATTGGCATTCTATTGATTACAGGGACCTGGATAGACTTTTTACCCAAACAGGGATTTGTGGGTCTGATGGTGATGTTTTTATTCTGTTTCGGTTTTATCAATCCGAACTCAAGTGCACTGGCCTTACAACCCTTTTCCAGAAACGTCGGCAGTGCCTCTGCCATCATGGGCAGTACCCTGATGATCTCAGGGGCTGTGGCCTCGGGATTGGTAAGCTCGCTCCATAATGGAACAGCCATTCCAATGACCCTGATGTTAGCCCTCTATCCCAGTGCGAGCCTCTTTCTGCTCACGACCGGAAGACGTTTATTAAAGATCAAACATACCTTTCCTATTTCTGAGGACCATCGATAGTGAGTGGACCCATGGATTTGAATCAATCTTAAGAAACTCTATCCTGTTTCACCTCCTGTATACCCCATATTCCTTAGCCGCCTCAAGCAAAGCCTTCAAATTCTCAACCTTTGATTCATCCGCCGTTGCCCCTGGGGCTAAGATGTAACCCCCTCCCTTCCCAGCCGTCTCAATCAATTTTTTACAATGCATTTTTACTTCATCCGGTCTACCTGTAATGAGTAACGAAGTAGGAATGTTCCCCATGAGGCAGGCCTTATCTCCGAGAATCTCCTTTGCCCGTTTCATGTCTGTTTGATCAAAATGCCAAATGACTTTACCTCTTGGGAGGTCTTGAATGATTTCTAGTCGCGTATTATAGCCCCCTTCAGCAAAAAGGACGGGGACCAGGCCTTCTTCCACACATCCTAAGATCACCCTCCTGAGATATGGCCAATAAAATGTTTGAAACTGCTTTTCGGACATAAAACCATCAGCCCCCCTATGGAGGGGAAAAAATGTTATTGGAACACCAGTAAGATCAGCCATAGCTGTTGCTCTTTGAATAGTTTCAGGAACTGTTCTCTCCATAAATTCTATGACCTTCTCGGGTTGTCGGAACATATCCATAATTGTTCCAACTGTTCCTCGAAAAGAGGCTCCGATAGAATCCAGTGGAGCACCCCCACCCACGACTCCTCTTGAAAATGGCGGAAGTCCTGATGCCATCCCCTTAATTTCAATCTCAGTAATCACCTTCCGCCAATTTGCTTCCTCTCTGCCTGCCTCCCGGAATGCCTCAAAGGCAGCCTGAACTTCTAAATCAGCAAAAGCGGATAATCCGCCGTGGATTCCTCCAATCGTTTGGAGAGGAGGGAGTTTCATAAATGGCTCAGCAGCCCCATAGACCCTGGGGAGATAGGTTCTAAAATGGAAATCGGAGGGATCCCGGAAAAAGGCCTCCCATTCATCAGCCTTCATATATTCGGCCTCCACATATTGTGCAGCACAATTGTCAGGAAGCCCATTTCCAGGCCATTTTAACATCTTGGACTTCAGGATATCTAAAATTTTGCCACATCTCACCAGGCCTGCTCCTGGAAGGGCATCAAGTTCAAAGTCTTCCATGTATTTCAGCCAGGCCCGAGTAAGTTTTTCTGCGTCATACATCACTTCTCTCACGGTATATCCTGAATATCGGGCAGGCACATGACCTGGATGAAAAACGACAGGGACTCGATCTGGTTCTTTCAACTTAATCACGTCAATGAACCTGAAGACCCTCTCTTGATATAATCTCTCCGCTTCCTTATTGATAAACATTACTCCTTTAGGCGAAAGCCATTGTTTAAACCTTTCCTCCCTCTTTTCATCCGAAGACAGTTCAGACCACTTTCTTTCCATATCTTCACTCTCCAATTGGATTTTAATCACCTCTTATTTTTTGGAAGGCTGGGATCCCCCTTATCATCCAATACCTCCCGGATCTTCTTAGAGAGCTCTCTTATATTGAATGGCTTTTGAATAAAACCACTACAGCCTCTTGCCAGGATCTTTTCTGCCTGACCATCCAAACTGTAACCGCTTGAGAGGATAACTTTAATATGTGAATTGATATTCTTCAAGGCCTTAAAGATCTCCCCACCCCCGGTCACAGGCATAATCATATCGAGGATCACCAGGGCGATCTCTTCTTGATGCTTTTTATAAATTTCAATTGCCTCTTTTCCACTTTTTGCTGATAATACTTTATAACCCAGGGCCTCTAACATCTCCTTCCCCACTTGGAGGACGATCTCTTGGTCATCAATAAGAAGAATGGTCCCCGCACCTTTTACGATCTCATCGGAGACGATTTTCTCTTCAATCTGTGCCTTTTCGGAAGCGGGGAGGTATATATTAAAAGTTGAACCCTTCCCTTTTTCGCTATACAAGGTAATGGTTCCATTATGATTCTTGATGATGCCATAGGCTGATGCTAATCCCAATCCTGTCCCCTTTCCCAACCCTTTCGTGGTAAAGAAAGGTTCAAAGGCCCTTTGCTTCGTTTTTTCATCCATCCCTACCCCTGTATCCATGACAGAAACTTTGATATACCTTCCTGGTTTTAAGGTATAGAGTTGGCATTGGATTTCATCGAGGATAACATTTTGAGTCTTCAGGTGAAGTTCCCCTCCTCTCGGCATGGCCTGCCAAGCATTCACAAAGAGGTTTAAAAACACCTGTTCCATCTGTCCCCGATCGACATCGACCCTCCAAAGATCCTTTTCAAAATCTCTATTGATATGAATCTCCTTTCTTGTCCTTCCAAAAATTTCCGAGGTCTTAAGTAGAAGATCATTTAAATTCGTTGTTTTTACCTGGTACTTTCCTCCACGGGCAAAGCCTAAGAGCCGATTGGTAAGATCTGCACCGCTTTGAATCTGACTTTCAATGATCTTAAGCTTCTCATAGTTGGGGTGCCGGGGATCTGTATTCATTAGGATGAGGGAGGTATAGCCGAGAATGGTCATGAGGAGATTGTTAAAATCATGGGCAATCCCACCGGCGAGGGTACCAATGGCTTCCATCTTCTGGGCCTGGCGAAGTTGGAGTTCTAATGTTCTTTCCCTGGTGATGTCGATCATTGTTCCTGTTGCTGCTGGCCGTCCATGATAGAGGATGAAACTGCCAAGAACCTTTACATGGATTACCTGACCATCCTTTCTAACCGTCCTGAAATCATATTCAATCTGATTCGCCTCACCTGTCAAACGTCTTATCAAATTATCTTCCACAATCTTTTTATCATCAGGGTGGGTAATTTCGATGGGATTTAATCGATCTACCACCTCTTCATAGGAATAACCAAGCATCTCACACCATCTTTGATTCACGAATCGAAAGAGATGATCCTGAATGATATAAAAACCGGCAAGGGAATTTTCCACCACGCTTCGATACTTATTCTCCGATTCTAAAAGGGCCTCCTCAGTCTGTTTCCGCTCCGTGATGTCAATCAACGTACCGATCAGAGCAGGCCTTCCCTGATATAGGGTCCGAGAACCATAGACTTCAAGATGGAGAATTCTATTGTCCTTGGTGAGTCCTCTGACCTCGTATTGAACGGCTTGGCACTCATCGGAGAATCTCTTTTGGATCTTCTCCTCTGCCAAAGGCCAGTCTTCCGGAAAGACCAAATCCTTAGGGCCTTTCTTATTTAGCAATTCTTCGACAGTGTACCCATTCATTTCGGCCAGTCTTTTATTGAGGTATTTAAAGATACTATCCTGGACCAGAAAAACCCCAACCCCTGCCTCCTCAGCTAAGGCTTTAAACTTGTTCTCTGATTCTCTTAAGGCCTCTTCGATATGCATCTGTTCTGTATTTCTGGCTTCTAAAGCTTCTGCCATCTCATCAAAAGCCTTTCCGAGCTGCCCGAATTCACCATCCTCTTCATTTAAACCCGACCTGACTTTCAGGTCCCCCGATCCCAATTTTCGTGAAACTTCAACTAATCGATTGAGCCTCCGGATAATCATAAAATCCCCTAAGAATAATGCCACTATCACAGCAATGACAAAGGCAATTCCCAAAAAGACCAAATTGGTCAAAAGAGCCTTCCTCGCAGGAATAAGAGCCGTCTTCTCTAGGACTCCAATTCTTAGGTAAAGGTAAGGATGGGCATCGTCTTGGAGATGAAATCTTTTATATGAATTAAGGAAGTTGACCCGATCCTCTCCCAAGGTTCTAAAAATTCCTTGAATGAATGGACCGGACATCTGTTTGATATCTTCAACCCTCTCTAATGACCCTCTATCGCTTCCCTGTTTGGGGTAATGGTAAAGAACCCTCCCTCGATGATCACTTAAGGAGATGGTTGAGCCCTTGGGTAACCTCTCTCTCGGAAACCTCTGATCGTATCGATCAAAATTAATAGAAACAGCAATGATTCCTTTAAACTGACCCTCTCCATCAAGGATAGGGTAGGAAAAGACAAGAACAGGTTTCTTTACAGCAGAACAAATCTCATATTCTCCTACTGAGAAATCTTTTCTCCTTACGGCCTCTTGAAAATATTTTCGGGTCTTCAGGCTCAGTGGAGAAGTGGGGAGGGGGAGATGGCCAGAGGAGTGGAGAAACCCCTGGGCATTGACCACAAATAGGGTACTATAAAGGGGATTCTGTTTTAAAAGTTCTACAAGAAGTTGATTGCTGGCCTCTACCCTCATGTGCCGAATTTCAGGAACCTTGGCTAAGGTCATCAGAAACTGTTTTGTACTTTCTATACTCTGCTCAATATCGTAGGCAAAACTTTTTGCTACTTCCAGGGCTTCGTGCTCAGCATGTTCAATTTCGTGAAAACTCTGATCGACTCCTGAGTAGATAATAATTCCTAATGCAGGGAGGACAGAGATAAAGACGATGAAGAGGAGTTGTATCTTGATGTTCTGAAAAAATGGGAACGTCATAACCCCTTTTAAAAAAGGTTAATTAAAAAAAAAGCCTGGCTTCGCCAATTCGAAGACCAGGCCCTCGTTATCCTTTTTCTTAACCCATTCATCAAGATGGATTCTCATTGCCCTTTTCCATACACCAACCTGAGATTTCTGTCAAGTCATTTCTAAGAGAGCCCTTAATGCCTCACCCGTTCAAGGAATTAGGCAGGATATTGGAGAATATTTTATAACCAAAACCCCAGTTTGTCCCAAAACTCAAGAATTCCTTATGAACGGGAAGGTTAGGATGGGTTGGATGAAATAGCTTTTACCAACCCCTATTTAAAATGATCCGCTTTATATAATTATTGGAGATATTCCTGCCTGTTTCTCATAGGGTTCCCACTTCAGGATGCATTACAGGTTTCAGGGGCCCTGACCTCTGGAATGGTCAGCTATCTCCATAATGCAACAGCTATTATTTCTTATATTCTTTTATCACAAGGATGGCAGGTAAGGCCAAAACCGATAGAATAGCCCAAGAGATAAAGGGAAAACCCACGTTTACATCTGCCAAGCTATTCCCCAAGGGAGGAGCTATGAAAGCACCAAACATGCCCATGGTGCTTGCTAATCCTATAGCCGTACCACCATAGGTACTTCCAACACCCTTCATCTCGATCGTCAAAACAATTAAGAGAGCAGAACCGCCGCTTCGAAAAAAACTCACCAGGATAAGCAACCCCCATATCGCTGGCCCATGGACAATGGATAATAAACCCAGAGAAACGGACATGATGAGGATAGATAAAAAAAGCACACCTATTTTTGACCCAAATCGGTCAGATAAATAGATAGTGGGAATGATGCCAATACAGCTAACACCGATGAGAATGGTAATCGCACCATCTGCCAAGGTAGGGGTCCACCCAATAGTCCGCAAATAAAGTGGGAGGTAACCGATTAACCCGGTATTGGCTCCCCATTGAGTAAGCGAAATCAATCCAATCAGCCACACTTCTTTTAGTCGAATCACATGGAATAGTGCCTGCCGGAAGGAAACCTCTTTTAAATCAGTAATTGATAATTCACTTTTTACCGGCTCTTTACCTGTCCAAAGCCACAATAAACCTACGATCATAGAAGGTACACCAAAAAGAAGTAAAACATACCTCCAACT
Source organism: Deltaproteobacteria bacterium (assembly GCA_037441725.1). Classification (GTDB taxonomy): domain Bacteria; phylum Desulfobacterota; class BSN033; order BSN033; family UBA1163; genus JBBIRT01. Next base: position 27,769 of record JBBIRT010000003.1, read on the forward strand.
CCCGAAAAGAGGTGAAAAGATCGTCGCACTTAACATTGTTCCTGTCATTGCTCCAATAGACCAAGCCACATTAATAAGAGCATTCGTGATGTTCAGGTGTCTTCGACTGAACCAGACAGCAGTGACTTTGGGCACGACACTCGGCACCATAGCCACGACAAGACCGAATAGAAACATTGTACCTGACAAGGAGAGGAAATTGTTGGATAGCCCTCTCAGGGCACCCAATACACCACAAAGGAAACACAGAACAATCAGCGTGTTCTTTACACCAAACCGGTCAGCAAGCAATCCTCCAGGAAGTCCTACGAAAACACCTGCCAGGGGGTCCATTCCCCAGATTGCCCCTATGGCCACCATACTCAAACCTAAATCGGCAGCAATCTCCTTGAAGAGAACAGGCATGCACATCCTCTGCGCTCCTGCAGTAGCTCCATAGGTAAGCATGGCTAATAATAAAATATACCACCTGTTATTTGAGTCCTTCATTTTAACCGAGGGATGACTTCATGTTTTTAAACAAATTATGGTCACTGCCCACTGCATAAATCAACGTTGAACTTCTGTCAAGTTCTTATAGAGAGAGCTCTGAAAAACTTCCAGGAATGAATGGAGAGGTGTCATGCCAAAACTTTTGAATGCAGGCGTTTAATTTATGGGTAACCGTCGCCACTGCTAATAATAGTGTAATTTCATCATGTTTCGAAATTTGTGCTTTAATATTAAAGGGATCTGCTCAAAAGTTTTTCCATCACACCTCTCCATTCTATATGGCTTAAGATACTTTTTCAGAGATCTCATAGAGAGCTCTAAAAAGGTATCTAAAAAGAATTCTTAGACTTGGGAGGTGGGGTGAAAAACTTTCGCCTGCCTGAGGCAGGCAAGAGCAAATACCTTTAATCGTTTGACCCTATTGGTGAATACCCTGAAAATACTTGTTTTTCCCTTAAACGTGTTTAGCAAATCCATTTCTAAAGTCCGCATTCGAAGGGTTTGGAACACTACCTCCCCAGTCCTTAGAAGGGTTTTTAGAGCTCTCATAGAAATGGGGCCCAATGGATCACCGAAGCTGGGGGATTACAGAAATCATTAAAGCATAACCAGGCCTGATGGGTTTTGACCTTGTATAGTGGGAAATAGGATAAGTTACAAGAGAAAGGTTTCTGACCCATATTTTTAGATCAGAGAAGATTTAAAAGGACTTCAATTCCTGGGTTCCCTTTTGGTAACCATAATTTTTCACAATCCCCTCTTTATCAAAAAGAATGACCAGAGCATCTTTTTTCTGTTGAATTCGTGTATATTGAAATAGAAGTAAGTTGGTAAAGTAAGGCTCTTCAATAGTTATCTTAGAAGAGTTCTTACGAAGATAGACATAGATAAAGACGTCTCCATCATATTGTCTTTGAATCCGTTCAGGAGGCCCGAAGATCTCCAGAATTTCTCCTTTGGTCGTGGAACCGGGGATGATCTTTTCCTTCGGATCTGATTTTATCTCAGAACCAACATAAACCCTTCCAAGACTACAGCTGGAGATGATGAATCCCAAAATGGCTATGAGGAAAAAGGTTCTAATGCAGCTCATCTGTTCCTTTTCGGAACCCATAAAATTTTACCCTTTCATTTTCATCAAGAAAGATAACCAAATGATCCGACTTCACCTTCGCTTCCACATAATTGATTAGGATGAAGACAATGGCTCGAATATTACCCTGATTATATTGATAGGATAGGATATTGGCAAATGGATAGCTGGTAAGAGGTTCTCGGGTTACATCTATTTCTCTAAGAATCTCATTGAAAATGGTAGGGCTGATATAGTTCTGTGGAGGCCCAAACCAACTGATGATCTCCGATTTGGTTGTAACCCCGGGTAGGATCTCCCTGATCTTTTCTTCCGATATTTTTGGGCCCTCATAATAGCGTCCAATGACACACCCTCCCAGAAGGATTACAATAAAAAAAATCCAAATGATCTTTTGATAAAATTCAAAACCCCTCTTCATTGGTTCAGCCCCTTTGTAAAGAAAGATGGTTTAAGTTTTACATAAAAGGGTTGGAGATTCAAGGAAGGGAAAGATGGACATGATGGGAAACAATTTGAATTGGATCCTTTGCCACCAATCATGACCGATGGATGGATATTACTGGCTCGGCCCTATTTTATATTTGTCTGCCAACTCTTTAAACCCTGGAAGCGACCTTTCAATCACTTTTCTCTCGACCGCGTAGGCAATTCTGAAATACCCTGGTTTTCCAAACCCCCTACCTGGAACCGTCAAGATCCGTTTTGAAAGCAATTCCTTCACAAAAACCAAATCATCTTCAATGGGACTCTTTGGAAATAGATAGAAAGCCCCTTGGGGCTTCACCATTTGGTAACCGAATGAGGTCAAAGCCTCATAAAAGAGATCTCTCTTTTCTTCGTATTCTCTGACATCCACCGAATTCTTCTGAAGTGGGGCAACCAATCTCTGCATCAAGGCAGGGGCATTAATGAATCCAAGGATTCGATTGCTAAAAATCATGGCCGAGATCAGTTCATCCCCACCCTCACATAGGGGGTTGACTGCGATGTAACCAATCCTCTCGCCAGGAAGAGAAAGATCCTTGGAATGGGAGGTAACCCGAATGGAATGGGGATAATATTGGAAAACTATTGGAATCTGAAGGTGATCAAAGACAATCCGACGGTAAGCCTCATCTGTGATAAGGTAAAGCGTCTTTTGAAGCTCCTGACTCTTCTCTTTGAGTAATCTTCCTAAGGCTTCAATTGAGTCGTGGGGATATACCACTCCTGTTGGGTTGTTAGGAGAATTGATCAGAATGGCTTTGGTCTTCTGATTGATTGCCTTTTCAATCTCCTTCAAGTTGAGTGAAAAGTCCTCATTGGTCTCAGCCAGATGGATTTGGCCCCCTGAATTTTCAATATAGAATTTAAATTCCATAAAGTAGGGAGAAGGAACAACCACTTCCTCCCCCTCATCCAAGATGGCCTTAAAGACCACATTAAGTCCTCCTGCCTCTCCCACTGTCATGATGACATGATTCTCATTAAAAGGAAGCCCAGATTCCTCTTCCAGATACTCTGCAATCATCTTCCTTGTCTCACTATAACCACAATTAGGCATATATCGATGCATTCCAGGGATGGGAGAATCAGCAAGAGACTTTAGAGCCCTCTTCAGTGACTCTGGAGGTTCTAAATTTGGATTCCCCAGTGAGAAATCGAAGACATTTTCCTCTCCATAAAGACGCCTCATCTCCTCGCCCTCTTCAAACATCCTTCTGATCCAGGAAGCACTGTTCAATGCGTTCATTATCTTTTTAGAAATGGCCATCTTAAATCCCCTTTCTATTCCCTCATGTCAAAAAAAAAGCCATAAGGTTGCCCCTATGGCCTTAAACGAAAAAGCCATGGGGCCATTTAGGTCACCCATGGCTTCTCAATCCATTTAATCAGGATTGAAATGATGGATGACCCTTGCCAAAATAGTAAAAATAAAAGTAAAAGTTAAACATATTCACTCCACTTTTGTCTCAATTATAAAACACAATAAAAGATCATTGTCAAGGGAAAATTTGACTTTTTATAAAATTCCCTTTAATATTGCGAAGATATATTATCTTCCAATTTATGAGAAATGAAATGGTCGGAGAAAAACGACTGATTCGGACAAGAAATATTGGATTCATGGCCCATATTGATGCAGGGAAAACAACCGTCACAGAAAGGGTCCTCTATTACACCAAGAAGATCCATCGTATGGGAGAGGTGGATGACGGTACAGCCGTGATGGATTGGATGCCACAGGAGCAAGAAAGGGGGATTACCATCACCTCTGCTGTGACCAAAGTGGAATGGAAAGGAAATACGATTCATATCATCGACACCCCAGGACACGTAGATTTCACCATTGAGGTTGAACGTTCATTACGGGTGCTTGATGGAACGATTGCTATCTTCAGTGCTGTGGAGGGAGTTGAACCTCAATCGGAAACGGTTTGGCACCAGGCAGACAAATACCGAGTCCCCAAAATCGCTTTCATCAATAAAATGGATCGTATCGGAGCCGAATTTTTCGGGACAGTAAAGATGATGATCGACCGCTTAGGGACAAATCCCCTGGTTATCCAGATTCCTATTGGAGCAGAAGATCGATTTATTGGGGTCATCGATCTGATCCGATCAAAGGGAATTGTTTGGGACGAACATAGTTTAGGGAGTGAATTTAAAGAAATCTCTATTCCAAAGGAAATGGAGTCAACGGTCTATCTCCATCGATCCAGGCTGATGGAGTCCATCGCTGAGTTAGATGAACATCTAATAGAGAAATATATTAATGGAGAGGAAATCTCTGAATCTGAAATGAAATCTGTTCTTCGGAAGGCAACCCTCTCCATGAAGGCCGTCCCAGTCTTATGTGGGGCAGCCCTAAGGAATCAAGGGATTCAGCCACTCATTGATGCGATTGTGGACTATCTTCCCTCTCCTTTGGATATCCCTCCGGTTGAAGGAACCCATCCCATCACAGGAGAAAAGGAATTTCGAATGGCAAAGGATGAAGAATCCTTTACCTCCTTAGCCTTTAAAATCATGATGGATGAAGGAAGGAAGCTGGTTTATTTACGGATCTATTCAGGGATCCTGAAAGTTGGAATGGAGGTCTATAACCCTCGTTTGAAGAAGGGAGAGAAGATCTCTCGAATCTTCCAGATGCATGCCCATCAGCGAACTCGAGTGGAGGAGGCCCGAACCGGAGAAATTGTAGCGGTCATGGGATTAAAAGAGACGACGACTGGAGATACCCTCTGTGATCGAAGTCGCCCTATTCTCCTTGAGCCGATTGATTTTTATAAACCTGTGATGTCTGTGGCCGTTGAACCAAAAACCAGTGGAGATCAAGACAAATTGAATGAATCTCTTATGAAGCTGAGTGAGGAAGACCCCACCTTTCATGTAAAATTTGATGAAGATACTGGTCAGACCATCATCTCAGGAATGGGAGAACTCCACTTAGATGTGCTGGTGAATCGCCTGATGACTGAATACCATTTAGAGGTCAACGTTGGGAGACCACAGGTGGTTTATCGAGAGACAATTGAGAAAGAGGTTGAGACCTCTGCAAAATTTATAAAAGAGATAGAGGAGGTTAAACATTACGCAGAGATCTTCCTTCGTCTTTCACCCCACCAAAGGGGAAAAGGGATTGAGTTTTATTCTGAGGTTTCAGAAGGAATCTTATCTCCAGGGAGCCTTCTGGCCATCGAAGAGGGGATCAGGGAATCCTCCACGGTAGGGGTGATCCTGGGTTATCCTATGACCGATATTCGAATAACGTTATTAAAAGCCGTTGTGGATCCAAATCATCCATCCTTACTTGCCCTCAAGGTTGCCTCTTCCAATGCCTTTCGGGAAGGCTGTCGTAAAGCCCAACCCGTGCTTATGGAACCCATGATGGAGGTCAATATCATCGTCCCTGAAGAGTTTATGGGTGAAGTGGTAGGAGATTTAAAGGCAAGAAAAAGCTCAGTGGAAGCCATTACTCCAAGAGGAAGGACCACCCTGATCAAAGCGATCTCCCCCTTGACCCGAATGTTCGGTTACTCCACCGATTTGAGATCTCTGACTCAAGGGAGAGGAACCTTTTCCATGCAATTTTCACATTATGACAAGGTATCAAATGAAAATGTTAGACGATGAAATCCTTCAGATCCTTAGAAAATCTCCTAATACCTTTTTTTCAGGGGAAGAGATCAGCCACCGCTTAAAGGTCAGCCGAACAGCAGTTTGGAAGAGGATTGCTCGACTCAGGGTCATGGGATATGCGATTGAGGCCTCGACTCGATTAGGGTATCGATTGATTCAATCTCCCGACCTCCTGATTCCGTTGGAAGTTGAACCCCTCCTTAAAACCCAATGGATGGGAAAGACCCTTCACCATTTTCAAACCCTTGACTCCACCAACTCAAAGGCCTACGAATTAGCTTTCCATGGGGCTGAGGAGGGAGAAGTCGTGATCACCGAATCGCAAACAAAAGGAAGGGGGAGATTGGAAAGATCGTGGTATTCCCCGCCTTTTTTAAATCTTTACCTCTCCGTGATCCTCCGCCCCAAAATCCCACCCCAACAAGCTTCTCTTTTGACCCTGCTTGCGGCCATAGCGACGGCTGATGCTATTAAACAAGTCTCTGGGCTCTCACCATTGATCAAATGGCCCAATGATGTCCTACTTCGAGACCGAAAGGTAGCCGGTCTCCTCAATGAGATTCATTCTGAAATGGACAGGATCCATTTTGTCATCCTTGGAATAGGGGTCAACCTGAACATGGAGGAGAAGGATTTCCCAAAGGAGATTCAAGCAACGGCTACCTCTTTAAGGATGGAAATAGGAAGGCCCATTTCAAGAAAGGAGTTTCTCCAATCCCTCTTATCAGAATTGGAAGCATGGTATACGATTTTTATAAAACAAGGAGGTCAGATCATTTTAAATGCCTGGAGAGAACGTGCCCAGATCAAAGGGAGAGAGGTGAGGGTGAGTTCTTTTGGGGAAACCTTATTGGGGAGGGCAGTAGACATAGATTCAGATGGAGCCTTGATCTTAGAAACAGAGAATGGAAGCCAAAGAAGGGTTTTGGCAGGAGATCTGGAGTATTCAGAAAAAAGTAAATCATAGGAATAGTAAATTCTCTTAGGGGTGATGGGAGGGTCTTATGTTGCTTGTCATCGATGTTGGGAATACCAATACCGTTCTGGGAGTTTATGACCAGAAAGTCCTGGTTGATCATTGGCGAATCGCTACAGAAAAGGGGAAGACTGCAGATGAGTGGGGGACCATGTTCCGTGACCTTTTCCTCTTTGATCATCTCAATATGGCAGATTTTGAAGGAGTCATTATCTCTTCCGTGGTCCCCCCTGTCCTGGATATGCTCCAAGGAATGACAGATAAATACTTCCATGTCAAACCTCTGATTGTCGGACCCGATCTTCGAACAGGAATAAAGATTATCTATAAAAATCCTTCAGAGGTAGGAGCTGACCGAATTGTCAATGCAGTGGCCGCCTACGAACGGTATAAAAGAAATTTGATCGTGGTTGACTTTGGGACGGCAACCACTTTTGATTACGTATCCCGAAGAGGAGAATATCATGGAGGAGCGATTGCCCCTGGGATTGGGATATCGGCAGAGGCCCTATTTCAAAGAACTTCAAAATTACCCAGGGTCGAAATCATAAAACCAAAGAAAGTGATCGGAAAGGATACGGTCCATGCCATCCAATCGGGCATCTTCTTTGGCTATGTAGGACTGGTGGACGAGATCGTCCGAAGAATGAAGAAAGAGGTGAGATCAAACCCTAAGGTGATTGCCACCGGGGGACTGGCAGGACTTATTGCCAATGAATCAGAAACCATTGAAGAGGTCAATGAATTTCTCACCCTTGAAGGGTTGAGAATCATCTATGAACGAAATCAGAAACAAGGGAGGAGATCATGATGAACGAAACCATTAAAGTGATTAACCAAAGAAGGAGCATTCGAAAATTTAAAAAGGAACAGATCCCTGAATCCATTCTGAGGGAAATATTAAATTGTGCCCTATATGCTCCCAATGCCATGAACCAGCAGAAATGGCATTTCACAGTAATTCAAAATCCAGCTCTTCTGGATCGAATGGTGAACATCATCAAAACAAACATCATGAATTCAGGAGTCGATTTCTTAAAGCAGAGGGCCAGCGCTCCAGATTATCACACCTTTTATCATGCTCCGACGGTAATCCTCATCTCAGGGGATGAGAACTCTCCATTTATCCAAATCAGTTGTGGAGCAGCCGCACAAAACATTGCCTTGGCCTCTGAATCATTCAATATCGGATCCTGTATCATGACTTCCTCCGCCTTCCTTTTTGCTTCAGAAGAAGGGAACAACCTGAAGAGAGAATTAGGAATTCCTGAGGGATATCAACATATCTGTACGGTTGCCCTGGGATATAAAGAGGGTCCACATCCCCCCTCCCCACCCAGGAATAAAGATGTGGTTCATTATATAAAACCTTAGTGGGGTCGTTCTCGTTTATACCACTCCACAAATCTATGGATCCCCTCCTCGATCTTGATACGGGGTTGGTATTGAAGCATCCGCTTGGCTTTGGAGATATCTGCATAAGTCACAGAAACATCCCCTGGCTGGGGAGTTAAGAATTCGATCTCTGCCTTTTTATCCAAAGCCTGCTCAATCAAGTGGATCAACTCTATTAAAGAGGTGGTCTGGGACTCCCCTAAATTGTAAATCTCAAATCCTTGATGGTAACGAAGGACGCCTAAAATGCCATCGATCAGGTCATCGATATAGGTATAATCCCTTCGAGAAGAACCATCTCCAAAAATTGGAATCTTTTTCCCTTGATCAATGAGATGGGTAAATTTATGGATGGCCATTTCAGGCCTCTGTCTTGGACCATAGGCGGTAAAGATTCGGAGGCAAGCAATCTCTATTCCATAGAGGTGATGATAGGAATAGCAAAGAAGCTCTCCTGCCCTTTTGGTTGCTCCATAGGGTGAGATGGGTTGAAGGTTAAGGTCTTCCTCTGTAAAAGGAATCCTTTGATTTTCTCCATAAACTGAGGAAGATGAAGCGAAGAGGAATTGATGGACCCTATACTGCTTGCAGGCCTCTAAGAGAACGAGTGTGCCACGGATGTTCACATCCTGATAGAGCAAGGGATCAGAAATGGAGGGTCTCACTCCAGCTCGAGCTGCAAGGTGGACGATCCAATCAATTTTATCCTGTTGAAAAATTTCATGGAGTTGGTCTGAGTTTCGAATATCCCCGGGGATGAGTCTAAAGCGATTTGGAAATCTCTTGGTGATCTTCTCCACATTACCAATTTTAATATTGGGATCATAGTAGGAATCGAAGTTATCGAGGCAAATCACATGACTCCCTTCGCTCAAGAGACGCTCACAAAGATGGGAGCCAATAAATCCTGCCCCTCCAGTCACCAGGATTGAACTCATTTTAACTCCATCTTTTTTTCAAGAGGATACTTTACCAATACTGTGAGGCCAAATGCAATCAAGGGTAATAAGAAGACAGATTTCATCGCCATGGGAACCCCCCAGTGATCTGCGATGACTCCTAATAGGGTTACTCCAAGCCCTCCCGCACTCATCGTAAATCCAACCATCATCCCTGAGGCCATTCCTAAATGTTGGGGAAGGAGAACTTGGCCCATGACTGTGGTGAGGGCAAAGGTTGAAATCAATACCATCCCTGAAATCCCTAAGAAAATGAATGTTAAAAAACCACTGCTTAAGTAAAAGGACACCAGAAGGGGGGTGGAAAGGGCTAAGGTGGTAGCTAAAAATTTTTTATGTCCCCATCGATCGGAAAGGGGAGCCCCCAATACCGTCCCGATGGCTCCTGCAAGCAGGAAGGTTGAAACAAGTTTTCCTGCAATCATTGGGTTACCCTTTAAATAGTTGATGTAATAGAAAGGAATGTACGTCGCCATTCCGGTTTGGGCCCAGGCTCTTAACGTCGCAATGCTGACAAGCAGAAAAAAAGAACGTTTCTGGTCTTTGGTCAAAGCCCTTTTTTCCTCCTTTTTCGCCTCCTTGTGAGCAGAATGGACAGGAGTGGAGAGCATAGAAAGGTTAAAAAGGATGAGGATGGCGATCACAATTCCAGGAAGGATTAAACCCATTGTTCCCTTAAGGCCAAACCGAGAAGTTACAAGCGCCAGGGCCACTATTGGTCCAATGGCGATCCCAAAATTGCCCCCTACCGCAAAGATGGACATCCCTGTGGCCTTTCTATCTCCTGTGAAAAAATGGGCTGTTTTGAACCCTTCAGGATGGAAAAGCGCAATCCCGATCCCACTGAGAATAATAAAAAGGATGAGGAGAAAGTAATTGGAGACAAATCCAGAAATGGATAATCCCAAACAGGCAATGAATGGGGCCAGGGGAAGAAACCATCCGATTGGTCGCCTATCTGAGAGATGGCCAAAGAAAGGTTGGATAATGGATGAAGCAAGATAAGAGGACATGACGATGACCCCTGACATCGTATAGGAAAGGTTCAAGGCTTCTTTGAAAAAGGGGAGGAGAGCAGGCAAGGCCCCTTGATTGATATATGTCACCAGATGCCCGGCACTAAGGATAGCAAGCGCCTTTTTATTCAACTTCGTGGTCCCCTCATTCATAAGGACTAATTATCAATGATCCTTTTTTCCTTGTCAATCCATAGACATTTGACTATTTTTTGATTATGATAAAGATGGGAGGGAGAGATGAAAATCGCTATTTCAGGAAAGGGAGGGGTTGGAAAGACAACCCTGGCTGGGGTGATGGCAAGGATTTTAGCCCATCAAGGTCGAAAGGTACTTGCTATTGATGCCGACCCTGATTCCAATTTAGCCTCGGCCATTGGTCTTCCCCAAGAGGCTCTTTCCAAACTCAAACCCATTGCTTCGATGACCTCGATGATAGAAGAAAGAACAGGGGCAAAAAAAGGGGGGTTTGGATCCCTATTTAGGCTCAATCCAAAAGTGGATGATATCCCTGATGAAATGGGAGTGAATCATCAGGGAATCAAACTTCTTCTCTTAGGTTGTATCCCTCAGGGAGGAGGAGGTTGCTTCTGCCCTGAGAATGTCCTTTTGAAAAACTTGATCCACCATCTCCTGGTCAAAAGGGATGAGGCTTTGATCATTGATATGGAGGCAGGTTTGGAACACTTAGGAAGAGGAAGCACAGGAAAGGTGGATGCCCTCATCATTGTTGTGGAACCCGGGCAAAGGGCCTTGAACACCGCAAGGCAGATTAAAAAATTGGGTGAGGATTTAAACATCAAGAGAATGATGATTGTTGGAAATAAGGTCGCCTCGGAAGAAGACAGACGACTTATCGAAAGAGAGCTTTCTGATTTTCCTGTCTTAGGCCATATGAGTTTTAATCCTGAGATCATGAGGGCAGATAAGGAGGGGAAATCTCCCTACGATGTGGATGATCAAATAAAAGAAGAAGTAGGGGCTATCCTCATGGAATTGGAGAAAAGGATCTAAAGGATCAGTTTATGATTCGAACGATTTGGGTTTGGTCTTCTATTGTGGTGGCCACATTGATCTTGGGGATTTTGGCCTTTTTTACCTTTCCTTTTGACCGCAAAGGAAGGATCGTTCATCTCTACGCAAGGCTTTGGGGAAAGATTGCTCTTAAGGTAAACCGGGTCAGGGTAAACATTGAAGGGATAGAAAGGCTTAATGGAAAGGGCCCCTATCTCTTCATGTCAAACCATCAGGGGTACTATGATGTCTTTGCGTTACTGGGCTATTTGCCTTATCAGTTCAAATGGTTAGTTAAGAAGGAGCTCTTTTCCATACCCTTCTTCAACTGGACCATGGCGGCGGCAGGTTATATCAGTCTTGACCGCAAGGGAGGGCGTGACACAGTGAAGGCCTTAAACCAAGCTTTACAAAAGATTCAGGAGGGAATGTCGGTGGTCATTTTCCCTGAGGGATCGAGGAGTCCGGATGGCTCTATCCAACCCTTTAAGAAAGGGGGATTTTCCCTAGCCATCAAATCCCAAGTTCCGATTGTGCCAATAGCCATCAGTGGAAGCCGGGACATCATGCCCAAAGGAAAATTCACTACGACCCGAGGAGAGATTCGAATCCTGGTGGATCATCCCATTGAGATTAAAACCTGTTCACTAAGGGAGAGAGAATCCTTAATGCGACAGGTGAGAGAAACGATCGACCATAACTTCAAGTTGATCTCCCAAAGATAGCAAGAGGAGAGGCCATCATGGAGGACTCGATCAAAGAAAAACTAAAGAGAGAGATTTTAGGGATTTCTTTATTGGCCATTGGCCTCTTTCTCTTCTTGAGTTTGATCTCCTACCATCCAATGGATCCCTCCTTTTTCACTTACGTCTCACCAAAAGTCAAGGAGATTCATAACTGGATGGGGGTAGTAGGAGCTTACCTCTCCTCTCTTCTCTTCCAGGGATTCGGCTTTCCTGCTTTTCTAATCTCGTTTGGGATGATCATCTTTGCGATCAGTTTCATCTTCCACTGGGAGTGGAAATATTTCTCTTTAAGAGTCATGGGTTGGCTCGTCATCTTGATTGCAGCCTCATCCTTCTCCAGTTTATGGTTGAGCCCTATTCGATTTTATCACCAAACCCTCTTGATGGGAGGATTTATTGGAGAGATATTTTCGAGAAGTCTGGTCTATTATTTCAATCGTCCAGGGGCCACCATCCTATTATCCTTGGTTTTGATCGTGGCTTTTGTATTAGGAACAGGAATCTCTTTTATCTCCCTAATAACCCATACAGGAAAGTCTATTCAGAAAATCATGGAGAAGATCGATACCCTTAAAACGATTCGAAAGGAGCGGGGGGAGAGGAAGAAAAAATTGGTAAAACAGAGGCAAGAAAAGATCGAGGGAAAAGAGGATATTCCCTTGGTGGTTGATAAACCTTCTCCTCCTAAAGCTCCCAAGAGAGAAGAGATACCGAAACAAGAGGTATTCGATTTTATAGAATCTCCTAAGAGCTTTCAGCTCCCACCCGTTTCTTTGCTTGAGGCTGAGATTGAGAAAAGACAGAAAATTGACCGGGAAAGCTTGATCATGAATTCTCGGATTTTGGAGAAGAAACTCCTGGATTATGGGGTAGAAGGGAAAGTGGTAGAGGTAAGGCCAGGTCCTGTGATCACGGTCTATGAATTCGAGCCTGCTCCTGGAGTGAAGGTCAGTCGGATTGTCAATCTTTCAGATGACCTGGCTTTGGCCTTGAGTGCCCTTTCCATCCGTATCGTCGCCCCCATCCCAGGGAAATCTGTGGTTGGGATTGAAGTCCCAAATACCAATAGGGAAACGGTTTACCTCAAAGAGATCATCGATTCAGAAAATTTCCGTAATTTTAAATCAAAACTCTGTTTCGGACTGGGTAAGGACATCTCAGGAGAACCCTTTGTCGTCGATCTTGCCAGGATGCCCCATCTCCTGGTGGCAGGGTCAACCGGTTCTGGAAAAAGCGTCTCAATCAATGCAATGATCTGTAGCATCCTATTTAAGGCCACCCCAGAGGAAGTGCGTTTCCTCATGATTGATCCCAAAATGCTGGAGCTATCTGATTATGAAGGTATCCCTCATCTCTTACTTCCTGTTGTCACCAACCCCAAAAAGGCAGCAATTGCCCTTAAATGGCTGGTCGAAGAAATGGAGCGGAGGTACTCGGTCTTAGCAGAAAAAGGGGTGAGAAATATTGAACATTATCATCAGAGGATGGAAAAGGAATTGAAAGAGAAGGGTAAGGTCTACAAACGGAAGGGTGACCTCTTGGAAGGCGATGAAGAGAAAGCAAGAGAGCCGATGGAGAGGCTTCCTTATATTGTTGTGGTAATCGATGAATTAGCAGACCTGATGATGATCTCATCGAAAGAGGTGGAGGAATCCATTACGCGGCTGGCGCAGATGGCAAGGGCTGTTGGCATCCACCTCATCCTTGCCACCCAACGCCCCTCTGTAGATGTCCTCACAGGAATCATTAAAGCAAACTTTCCTGCTCGGATCTCTTTTCAGGTCACCTCTAAAGTGGACTCACGAACGATTCTGGATACCATTGGAGCAGAGCATCTTCTTGGAGCAGGGGATATGCTCTTTCTCCCTCCAGGTAGCTCAAAATTGATTCGTCTCCATGGAGCTTTTGTATCTGGCCAAGAGATTAAACGGGTCGTTGAATTCCTAAAAAAGCAGGGGAAACCTTCCTACTTAGATCCCTCCATCCTTGCGGAAGAAAAGAAGGAGAAAGGGACCACTCCAGGGGAAGAGGATGAATATGATGAGAAATATGATGAGGCAGTGGCCTTTGTGGCTGAAACCGGCCAGGCATCGATCTCCCTCATCCAGAGGCGATTTCGCATTGGGTACAATCGTGCAGCCCGAATCATAGAAAAGATGGAGGAGGAAGGGGTGGTGGGACCATCTGACGGAATCAAACCCCGAGAGGTCCTGGTAAAAAAGATCGAACCATAAAGGATAATTCCATAGACAATGGATGATAAGCCATGAATCATAAATAATCAATTGTATAACGTTCATTGTTCAAAGTTCATTGTTCAAGGTTCATCGTTCAAGGTTCATCGTTTATGGTTCATCGTTTATGGTTCATCGTTTAAAGTTCATCATTTGAGGTTCATCATTCAGGATTGACCTTCAGGGTTAATGAATGAAAGAGGTTAGCAAACATGAGACCAAGGTTCTCTTCGATTTTCTTCATAGCAATGCTATTCTCCTTATTCCCTTTTTCATCAGGCCTTTGTATCACAGGGGAAGGGATATTGGCTGAGATTCAGAATAGATATGAGAAGACCAACGATTTTGAAGCCCACTTTACTCAGGAATATATTACAAAAATAATGAGACCCTCCCATCGTGGGGAGGGAAAGGTCTATTTTAAGAAGAAAGGGATGATGCGATGGGATTATACAACCCCAAACCAGAAGCTTATCTCTGATGGTCATACTCTTTGGTACTATCAGCCTGAAGAAAAACAAGTTCTCATTTCAGATGTCTCTAGTATATTCAATGAGAAAACTCCCCTGGCCTTCTTAGCTGGGAAAGGAAATCTCCATCGAGAATTTAATCTTCTCAACCTGAATGAATCCACTTCTCAAAAAGGGGATTACTACATCATTGAATTGGCTCCCAAGGAAATCCTTACGACGGTAAAGAGGTTAACCCTATTGGTTGACAAAAAGACGCTTTATGTCCTGCAGGCTGATGTCTTTGATGAATTGGGGAATGTGACCCGGACCCGATTTGAAGAGATCAAAACCAATCTGGGACTTTCCGATTCACTCTTCCATTTTAGCATTCCCCAGGGGACAGAAGTCATCAAGATGCAAGGAGCTCAGTAATCAATTCTTAACAGAAAGAAGGGATTCCCTTCAAGCTATTGGAATTTGACTTTAAGGATTTGAGATTTATTCCTATATGCCTCTTTATTCAACCCATGCGATTGTGATCCGTTCCATCCATTATGGTGAATCTGATAAGATCGTAACCTTTTTTACGAAAGACTATGGCAAGCTGAAGGGCATTGCCAAAGGTGCGAGGAGGAGTAAGAAACGTTTTCAGAATGCCCTGAGCCTCTTTTCTCATCTTCGCCTGATCTTTTTTGATCGGGAAGGAATGGGGTTGGTTAGGGCTGAAAGTTGTGATCTTCTTCATCCCTTCCCAAAAATCAAAGAGAACCTCAAGAAAATCCTCTACGGAAACTACTATTTAGAATTGACAAACGAGATGGCTGGAGAACGGGAGCCGAACCAGGGGGCCTTTGAATTACTTCTCTCATTTTTATTAAACCTTGAAGAAACACCGCCTCAGGAAGAACAATTGAGGATCTTTGAAATCCAGATGCTCAACCTCTTTGGCTATCGACCCAATATGAAGAAGTGTAACCTCTGTAATAGGAGATGGGAGGAGTTGAGAGAGATTCCAATTTTCTTCTCCCATGAAAGAGGAGCTTTGATCTGTGAAGGTTGCTCTCAGAAGTGGAATAATCTCATCCCCCTTTCCATCGGAACTGCCCGACTCATTGATAAGATCTCCCAAACAGAATTATCCAAGCTCCAAAGGCTGGGATTCACATACCAAGCTCTATCTGAATGTCGAGAAATCCTTCCCAAATTTATCAGTTATCAATTGGGGAAGGAACTAAAATCGCTCAAGGCATTGAGAGAAATTAAGATCATTCCCTTTCCTTCCAAGTCGATAAAAGAAGGGGAGAGCCCTTGATTTGAAGAGGGGGATAGGAGGGATGAGGGTTGACATCTTTGATCAAAACATGCTAAACCCTTCTTCATTGAATAAGAGGTGGAGGGATGAATTTTCAAGAATTGATCTTTGCTTTGGAACGTTTCTGGGCAGATCAAGGGTGTGTGATCCAACAGCCCTACGATTTAGAAGTCGGAGCTGGAACTTTTCACCCAGCGACCTTCCTCAGATCCTTAGGCCCTGAACCCTGGAGGGTGGCCTATGTGGAACCTTCGCGACGCCCTACGGATGGTCGATATGGAGAAAATCCGAATCGCCTTCAACACTACTACCAATATCAGGTAATTTTAAAACCCTCTCCCCTCGATGTCCAAGAGCTTTATCTTGATAGCTTGAAGTCTTTTGGAATTGATCCTCTTGAACATGATATACGATTTGTAGAGGACGATTGGGAATCTCCTACCTTGGGCGCATGGGGACTAGGTTGGGAAGTATGGCTGGATGGAATGGAGATCACTCAATTTACCTACTTCCAACAAGCTGGAGGGATCGAGTTAAATCCTATTCCCGTAGAGCTCACCTATGGCATCGAACGGATTGCCATGTATCTCCAGGGCGTGGATAATGTGTTTGATCTTGAATGGACAAAAGGGATAAGGTATGGCGATATCCACCACCAAGGAGAGGTTGAATTCTCTCGATACAATTTTGAAGAAGCAAATGTGGAAATGCTCTTTCGCCTCTTTACCGTTTTTGAAGAGGAATCAAAGAGGATGGTCGAAAAAGGGCTGATCCTTCCTGCCTACGATTATTGTCTAAAGACCTCCCATATCTTCAACCTTCTTGATGCGAGAGGCGCAATCAGTGTGACCGAACGAGTAGGATATATTTTAAGAGTGAGGACATTGGCTCGGCTGTGTGCAGAGGGTTACCTCAAACAGAGAGAGGGGATGGGATTTCCTCTATTAAATAAGGGATGATGTGAGCATTTTGAAATTAAATTTTGAATTTAACCCCTGAGGTTGGAGACAGAAAATCGATGAAAGAGCTTCTTTTAGAGATCGGTACAGAAGAAATTCCCACTGGATTCGTTTTACAAGCCCTGATGGATCTGGAAGCTCTTACTAAAAGAGAATTCGAAGCGAACCGAATCGATTTCGATGGGATAAAAACCTATGGAACCCCGAGGCGTCTGGTCCTCACTATCAATTCGGTTGACGAAAAACAGAGAGAGGTAGAGATAAGAAAGATCGGACCCTCGAAGCAAGCGGCCTTTGATTCGAATGGAATTCCAACGAAAGCTGCCATTGGGTTTGCTAAGAGCCAATCGATTCCAGTGGAGTCCTTGACCCTTATTCAAACAGAAAGAGGCGAGTATGTCTGTGCGGTGAAAAAGGAGCCAGGAAAAGAGACTTCAGAAATCCTTTCATCCCTTCTCCCTAAGATCATCCTATCCATTCCCTTTAAGAAATCGATGAGATGGGCAGATGTTCCGATTCGTTTCGCCCGCCCCGTTCATTGGATATTAGCCCTCTTTGGAGGGGAGTTAATCCCTTTTGAAGTGGGCCATATCAAAAGCGGAAGGGTCACCTATGGTCATCGATTCATGCATTCAAGCCCTATTCCTATCAATGATATCCAAACGTATTTCCAAAGGACCCGAGAGTCTTTTGTGATTGTGGACCCGGTGGAGAGAAAAAAAAGAATCGAAGAGGCCATGATTCGGGAGGGGGCCAAAGTTTCAGGAAGGGTGCTCAGGGATGAAGAGCTTCTTGAAGAAGTCAATTTTTTAGTGGAATACCCTGGTGTCATGCTTGGGAGATTTGATCAAAAATTTCTATCCCTTCCCCAAGAAATCCTCATCCATTCCATGAAAGAACATCAAAGATATTTCCCTCTTTTGGATGACCATGGGAGGTTGCTCCCTTACTTTATATTTGTTTCCAATATCCAACCGAAAGATCAAGCGGTGGTGATAAAGGGAAATGAGAAAGTCCTCAGGGCAAGGCTCTCGGATGCGGTATTCTTCTTTGAGGAGGATCTCAAGATCCCCCTGGAGAAAAGGGTAGAACAATTGAAGAAAGTAGTCTTCCAGGCCAAGTTAGGAACTTCCTATGAAAAGGTAATGCGTTTCAAACGTTTGGCCTTATGGATCACTGACCGAATTGATCCGAAGCTTCGGGATGTGGTTGAGCGAACCGCCCTTTTATGCAAAGCAGACCTCGTGACCGGAATGGTGGGAGAGTTTCCAAAGCTCCAGGGTGTGGTTGGGAGGGAATATGCTCGATTATTTGGAGAAAAACCAGAAGTAGCCGAAGCCATTTATGAACATTACCTGCCGAGTTTCTCAGGAGATCGACTTCCTTCCACCCCCATCGGAGATATCGTCGGCATCGCAGATAAAATGGATACCATTGTGGGTTGCTTTGGAGTTGGACTGACCCCTTCTGGAACGGCCGATCCCTTTGGCTTGAGGCGACAAGCCCTCGGAATTATACGGATCCTAATTGAGAAAAAATATCCTCTTCCCTTAACCGCGTTGATCATGGAAAGCGGAAAACAATTAGAAGAAAAGATGGAACGATCCTTAGAGGAGGTAAAGCGAGAGGTTTTAGACTTTTTTAAGATTCGTTATCAGAACTTCTTATTGGATAAAGATTACCCCTTTGATGTGACTGAGGCCGTACTTTCACGATCCTTCGATGAATTGTTAGATGCTCAGGGAAGAATTGATGCCTTAATGAAAGCCAGGCAATGGGAAGATTTCGAATCGATCGTCATTGGATTTAAACGGGCTATGAATATCCTAAAGGGGACCTTCCATAAAGAAGGAAGCAATCCCTCCCTTTTTAAAGAACCAGCCGAGCAGAATCTCTATCAATCTTACCTCCAAGCAAGAGAGAGAATCAATCTTCTCCTTAAGAAAGGAGATTATTCATCGGCGTTGTTTGAGATGACCCGAATGAAAAGGCCCATTGATGAATTTTTTGATCAGGTAATGGTGATGGTTGAAGAGGAAAGAATCCGAAATAACCGTTTGGCCCTCCTTGATGAGATCGGGAAACTCTTTCTCCAGGTTGCAGACTTCTCCAAACTCACATAGCTGTCTTTTTTCCCAGAAAATTGGATGGACCCGATGTTTGACAGAGCTCTCTCGTTTTTGTTATGAACCTTAGCATGAATGGGATGGAAAAGAGAAAAATCCTCAGTGAGATGGCCTTAGGAAATATCCCAGCCGATGGGGTGATCTTCAACGGGACCCTTTTTAACGTTTTCACCCAAGAATTTATTAAGAGACAATCCATCTGGATCAAGGATGGAAGGATTGCCTATGTCGGAGCTGACCCTCATCCTCCGAAAGACAAGAAAACTCTCGAGATTGACGCGCAGGAGATGATCCTGCTTCCTGGGCTGATTGATGGACACACCCATACCGTGAGCAACCGTTATAGCCTTGAGGAATTTATCAGGCATGTGATTCCCACTGGAGTGACCACCGTGATTACTGAAACCATCGAGTTTGCGACCGTAGTGGGTAAGATGGGGATCGAATATTTTATAAAAGGCCTGGAGGAACAACCCATCCGATTTTATTATACGGTGGCCCCTCTCTGTGGGCTCACCTCAGAAGAAGAAATCAATGTTCCAACTCATGAAGATTATCTCTCTTTTCTGAAAGACCCAAAATGTCTTGGAATCGGAGAAATCTACTGGGGAAATATATTCCTGGAGGGAAGTCAGGGCGAAAGATTAAAAGAATTGATTTCCATGGCTCTCGGGTTGGGGAAAACGGTTGAGGGGCATACCGCAGGGGCTTCTGAGAAAAAACTTCAGGCTTATACTGACTTTGGAGTCTCATCCTGTCATGAACCCATTACTGAAAAGGAAGTATTGGAGAGGCTTCGGCTCGGCTACTGGGTCATGATCAGAGAAGGAGGGATCAGAAAAGAGTTAGAAGGGGTTAAAGGAATTTTCAAGAAGAGGATTGATTTTAGAAGGTTGGCCCTCTCGACAGATAGCGTGTATCCGGATGGCTTTCTCATGGAGGGATATCTTGATGCCTCCCTGAGGAATGCCTTGAGACTCGGTGTTCCGCCAAAAATCGCTTATCAAATGGTGACCATCAATGTGGCAGAACATTTTGGCCTGGATCATCTTATCGGTTCCCTCTCTCCAGGGAGGATGGCTGATCTTTTAGCCATTCCATCGGTGAAAGACTTTTCCCCTCAATGGGTCATGTGTAACGGGAAAATAATCTATAGAGAGGGGAAGTCCCTTGCAGAACCCCGCCAGGTCTTTTTCCCCGAGGAGATGTTTCAAACTGTAAAAATCGAAAACTTTTCTTTTCCTTCCCTCCCCAGAAAGGGAAAGGTTAGGTTAATGGAATTGGTCACGGGTTTGGTAACGAAAGAGAGAATCATCGACCTTGAGGATCCTGAGGAATCAAAAGAGGCCAATATGATTCTTGCCTTAGAACGGCTCGGAAGGGGAAAGGCCTTTATGGGGCTTCTCAAAGGATTTGGTCTTCAGAGAGGGGCCTATGGAAGCACCATGACCTGGGACACGCTGGATATGTATGTCGTAGGATGCGACCTCCAATCTATGGAGACTGTCATTTACTGGCTAAGAGAGATGGGGGGAGGAGGGGTCTATGCCATTGGCAAGGAGATTGTTGCTGAATTCCCTGCTCCCCTCTGTGGGGTGGTTTCATTAAAACCTATGGAGATCGTGAGAGATGAAGTGAAAAGGGTGGAAGAATCTTTACGATCAAACGGCGTCAGATGGGAAAAACCCACCCTTACGGTGGACACCTTTGGAACGGCTGCGATCCCACACTTAAGAATTACCCACAATGGGTATGTGAATATCAAGGATAGAAAGGTCCTTCCCCTTATCGTGTAAAAAGGTTAGACCTTTTGAGATTGAATAGGGATTAAAAAAAGATGCTGAAGCTGGTATCAGGATCATATCCTCCTGTTGGTTTTTTCTCCTTCTCCTTTAACTTTGCATGCGCTGCTGCCAGCCGAGCGATGGGGAGTCTTGGGACCGAGCAACTTACATAGGAGAGACCAATGGAATGGCATAACTCTACGGATTCGGGATGACCTCCGTGTTCTCCACAGATTCCAATCTTCAGATCAGGTTTCGTCCTTCTACCCCATTCAATCGTAATCATCATCAGCCTCCCAACTCCTTTTACATCCAGTACCTCAAAGGGGTTATCCTGAAGGATCTTCCTTTGATTGTAAAGAGGTAGAAATTTATTCTCAGCATCTTCTCTCGAAAAAGAGAAAGTGGCTTGAGTAAGATCATTCGTCCCGAAAGAGAAGAAATCCGCAACCTCAGCTAATCGCCCTGCCCTCATACAGGCCCTGACCACTTCAATCATTGTTCCAAATTTAAAGGGAATCTGGATCCCATACCGTCTTTCCACAGCCTTTTGAACCTTTTTAACAAGCTGATAGACCCACTTTAGCTCCTGAGCAGTGCAGACCTGAGGAACCATAATTTCAGGCTGAATATCCAGACCTTCCTTAATCAACTCAGCGGCGGCCTCAAGGATGGCCTGGATTTGCATCTCATAAATCTCAGGATAGGTGATTCCAAGCCTGACCCCACGATGCCCAAGCATTGGATTCACCTCCATCATCTCTTTCACCTTCCGGAGGGTCTCCTGTTGCTTTCGAATAAGTTTCTTATCAAGCCTCTTCTCTTTGATCTCAACAATATTGGTAACCACATGATCAAGAAGTTTTAAGGATTCCCGAAAAGAGGGGTCTAAAAACTTCATCGCAGAAGAGATATTCTCCATCGTAGAGAAAGCGGCTTCAACCTCCATCAGCTTTCTTAGCTCTTCAGATAACTCTTCAGCCGAAGGGAGAAATTCATGGAGTGGCGGATCAAGGAGACGAACCGTCACAGGCAGTCCAGTCATAGCCCTAAAGATCTCTTTAAAATCACTCCGTTGCATGGGAAGAAGTTTTTCAATCGCCTCTGCCCTCTTTTCTTTTGATCCAGCCAAGATCATTTCACGAACAATGGGAAGACGGTCCACCGCATTAAACATCCTCTCTGTTCGGCAGAGACCAATTCCTTCAGCACCCAATTGTCGGGCTTTGATTGCAGCCTCAGGGGTATCGGCATTGGCTCGAACCCCTAAGGTTCTAAATTCATCAGCCCAGCTTAAAACGGTAAGAAGGTCTTTGCCGATCTCAGGATCGATCAATGGGACTTCTCCCAGATAGATTTCTCCCCTTGACCCGTCGATGGTAATAAAATCCCCTTCTCGGATGAGCATATTCTTGATGGTCGCCTCTTTCCCTTTCGGGTCGATTCGAAGCACCTCACACCCCGAAACACAAGGTTTTCCCATTCCCCTCGCCACAACCGCTGCATGGGAGGTCTTCCCTCCACGGGAGGTCAATATCCCTTGAGAGGCAAAAAACCCATGGATGTCTTCGGGTTTCGTCTCTTCTCGAATCAGGATTACGGAATGACCTAACTTTCCCAATCTCTCAGCTTCGTCTGCATCAAAAACTGCTTTTCCTGAGGCTGCACCCGGAGAGGCAGGAAGGCCGATGGCAATGGGTTTCCCTTTGAAACTTGGATCGATCTGTTTATGAAGGAGCTGCTCAAGGTCATGCGGTTTCAATCTCAGCACAGCCGTCTCTTTATCAATCAATATCTCATGGACCATCTCTTTGGAAGTCCTAACAATGGCCTGAGCATTCATCTTCCCATTTCGGGTCTGAAGGATGTAGAGGTTCCCCTTTTCTACCGTAAATTCGAAATCCTGAACT
Source organism: Deltaproteobacteria bacterium (assembly GCA_037441725.1). Classification (GTDB taxonomy): domain Bacteria; phylum Desulfobacterota; class BSN033; order BSN033; family UBA1163; genus JBBIRT01. The sequence continues at coordinate 50,362 of JBBIRT010000003.1, forward strand.
TCATAGAAATGTTCTTCTAAGATCTTTCTTACTCGTTCCAATTCTCTGTAGATTTTTGGCATCTCCTTTTTCATCTCTTGAATGGGCTTAGGGGTTCGGATTCCCGCTACTACATCCTCCCCTTGTGCATTCACAAGATATTCTCCATAAAGGACGTTTTCCCCTGTCCCTGGATCTCGGGTGAAGGCCACGCCTGTAGCGGAGTCAAATCCCATATTCCCAAAGACCATCGTACACACATTGACGGCTGTCCCATTGGCCATTTCAGGGGTAACATTAAACTCCTTTCTATAGGCCACTGCCCTCTTTCCCATCCAGGATTTGAAAACGGCTTCAATGGCAAGCTGAAGTTGAACCATCGGATCTTGTGGAAAAGGAGTCCCTTTCTTTTTAATCAATCCCAGGTATTGATCACAAATATCCCGAAGGTGATCGGCATCAAGATCGATATCCTATTTGACCCCTAAACCATTCTTTACT
>JBBIRT010000004.1:0-2646 GCA_037441725.1 Deltaproteobacteria bacterium
ATTAGATGGTCGGCAATTTCTCGTCTCAAACCAATTGTGTTCACAGGAGTAAAACGGGTCAGTTTCTTTAAGGCTGATAATTGGGTTCTTAAGGTATCGCCTTGTGAAATGGCAGAGAAGACTTGCTCAGCAAAATTCTCTATCCGATAAAAGGCCCCATGGACGTAGACTTTGACCATAGCCTTCTGAATCTGTGCCTTCTCATCCCCCGCTCGTTCCATGGATTTCATAGCCCTTAGCATGGCACTCTCCATGGCAAAGATTTCGATTACCATATTGCTTAACAATCCTAAGATTTCCTGCTCCTCAGATAGTTTCATCAGATATTTTTGAGTAGCTGCGCCTGCAACCAAGAGGGTAATCTTTTTTGCCATCTCTACCATCTCATTCTGCATCGTCAACCTCTCTTCATCCATCTCAACTTTGGGTCTAAGGGTGAGGAGTTCGTTCGCTGCTTTCTGGGCAGCGGCAAGAATGGGGAGACGGTTCTTCATGGCTCGTTTGGTCAACATATCCATGATGAGGAGACGATTGATCTCATTGGTTCCTTCCCAGATTCGGTTGATCCTTGAATCTCGATATCCCCGCTCAATCGCATAATCATGAATATAACCATACCCTCCATGGATTTGAAGGGCTTCATCAACAATATAGTCTAAAACCTCTGAAGAATAGATTTTGTTGATGGAATCTTCAATCGCATATTCCTCTATCCCCTTTGCCATCTGAATCCCAACCTCTTCAGCCTGGTGGTTGATTTGAGAGAGAATGCGATCAACCAGGGCTGCTGTGCGATAAACCATACTCTCAACCGTAAAGATACGAATGGCCATCTCTGCAATCTTGTGTTTGATCAGACCGAATTCAGCAATTGGTTTTCCAAACTGAACCCTTTGCTTTGCATAGGCTACAGCATCCTGAAGGGCATTCTTGGCAGATCCCACACAGCCTGCGCCCAGTTTAAAACGACCAATATTGAGTGTATTAAAGGCAACAATATGTCCCTTCCCAACTTCTCCTAGGACATTCTCAATAGGAACCTTAGCTTCTGAGAAGATGACGCTTCGGGTAGAAGACCCTTTCATCCCCATCTTATTCTCCTCTTCATCTACCGAAACCCCTTCAAAATTTCGCTCTACAATAAAGGAAGTAAATTTATCTCCATCGACCTTTGCATAGGTAACAAAAAGATCAGCAAACCCAGCATTGGAGATGAACTGTTTCTGACCATTCAGGATATAGTATTTACCATCTGGACTGAGGGTGGCGATGGTTTTGGAATTGAGGGCATCTGATCCTGCTTCAGGCTCAGTCAGAGCATAGGCCGTGATCATCTCGCCTGTGGCGATCTTTGGGAGGTATCTTTTCTTTTGATCTTTGTTTCCAAAAAAGATGATGGGAAGAGATCCAATGCCAGTATGTACCCCATAGGCCACCATAAAAGAGCCCCCTCCATAAGAGAGTTTCTCCATCATCAAGAGAACGCTCACCTTATCCAATTCTTGGCCTCCATATTCCTCCGGGATATCTCCCGAAAGAAACCCTAATTCTCCAGCCTTCTTAACGAGGCTTGGTAGGAGTCCCTCCTTCTTCTCCTCAATTTCATCGATGAGGGGTTGAACCTCGCCTACAATGAATTCTGTGGCTGCTTGAGCCATTAATCTCTGCTCCTCAGTAAATTCTTCTGGGGTAAAGATCTCCTGAGGCGAAATAGATTCGATGAGAAAAGACCCCCCTTTAATAAACTCATCCATGACAGACTCCTTTCTAATATTATTCCAACTCAAAGATTCCAGCTGCTCCCATGCCTCCACCGATACACATGGTTACAAGTCCATAACGGACCTGGCGTCTTCTCATTTCGTAGAGCAGGGTGGTGGTCAATTTAGCTCCCGTACATCCCAGGGGATGGCCCATGGCGATAGCCCCCCCATTGACATTTACAATATCTAAGTTTAACCCCAACTCCCTGATGACATAGAGTGATTGGGAAGCAAAGGCCTCATTTAATTCGATCAAACCAATCTCTGGGAGGGTGAGTCCTGCCTTTTTCAAGGCCTTAGGAACTGCATAGGCAGGACCTACTCCCATGATTTCAGGGGGAACCCCTGCCACAGCAAAGGATCGAAAGGTAGCCAATGGTTTTACTCCCATTTGATTCGCTTTTTCCCTCGACATTAAGACGAGTGCAGCAGCTCCATCGCTTGTCTGAGATGCATTCCCTGCAGTCACTGTTCCTCTGGCTTTAAAGACAGGTTTAAGGGAAGCCATAGCTTCCAAAGAGGCATCAAATCGAATCCCTTCATCGGTATCAAAGATGACTTCCTTTACAAGGACCTTCCCCTCTCTATTTGTCTCTTTAATCTTGGCTGGGATGGGGAGGATCTCTTCTTTAAACTTACCCTCTCGAATCGCTTTTGCGGCCTTTTGATGGCTCAAGAGAGCAAAACGGTCTTGTTCCTCTCTTGAAATTCCAAACCGCTCAGCTACGTTTTCAGCTGTCAGTCCCATAGAGATATAGGCCTGTGGGTTATGGTCAACCAGATAAGGATTGGGCGAGGGGGTCAGCCCCATAATGGGGACTTGACTCATGAACTCGGGGGGGGGGGGGGGGGGGGGGGGGGGGGCGGGGGGGGGGGGGGGGGG
>JBBIRT010000004.1:2656-6934 GCA_037441725.1 Deltaproteobacteria bacterium
CCCCAGCAATCATTACCTCTGCCCCCCCAACCATGATTTCATAAGCTGCGGTGGCAATGGCTTGAAGCCCTGAAGAACAGAACCGATTGACTGTCTGGCCTGGTACGGAGTAAGGAAAACCTGCCCTTAGGGCCAGGACCCTCCCAAGATTCAATCCCTGATCCGATTCAGGGAAGGCACATCCAATCACAACATCATCAATCTCCTCGAATTTGAGGTTTGGAACTCTTGTTACAGCCTCTTTAATGATGAGAGCTCCTACATCGTCTGGACGGGTATCTTTTAGAATCCCCCTGGGGGCTTTTCCCACTGCCGTTCTCACTGCTGATACCACTACTGCCTCTCTCATTCCTGCCTCCCAAATTTAATCCCATGGTCCTCTTGAAATAAGAGGAGGTGAGATGGGTTAATTCCTTAAAGGTTTTCCAGTCCTAAGCATGTGTTGAATTCTTTCTTGAGTCTTTGGTTCTCCGCATAGGCTCAGGAAGGCCTCTCTTTCAAGATCCAGGATATATTGCTCTGTAACCTCAGTGCCATCGGGGAGGTTTCCTCCGGTCATCACATAGGCTAATTTTTTAGCAATATGTTCATCATATGGGGTGATATAACCTCCTTCCCTCCTATAAAAGAGTCCCATTTGAAAAAGGGCATACCCTTTTTCTCCGAGGACTTTAATCCGTTTAGGTCGGGGAGGTGAATACCCCTCTTCCACCAGGGAAAGGACTGCCTTTTTGGCTTCGTGAAGAAGATAGTCCCTATTGACCACGATTCGGTCTGTTGGTCTTAGATAACCCAATCTTTGAGAGTCCTTGGCACTGGTCCCCACTTTAGCCATGGCTATTGTCTCGAAGACTCGTCGAACGAATGGGAAATAGTCTGCTTCGACTTCTACAGGAATCGATTCAATGGAGCGGAGAAGCATTTCCTTGGTTCCTCCTCCAGCAGGGATCAGCCCAACCCCCACCTCCACTAATCCCATATAGGTTTCTGCTGCAGCGGTCATCTTCGTCGAAGAAAGGCAGATCTCACATCCTCCGGCCAATGTAAGACCAAAAGGAGCTGCGATCACTGGTTTTTCGAAATATTTTATGTCCATTAAAGCATCCTGAAATGCCTTAATCGAAATCTCTATATCTTCCCAATTTTCATCCTGAATTTCAAAGAGGATGAGCATCAGGTTGGCTCCTGCAGAAAAATTTTCTGCTTGATTCCCTATGACCAGACCCTCAAATTTTTCCTCAACTGTCTTTAGAGAATCCCTCATCATCTGGAGGGTATCCGTCCCGATCGTATTCATCTTGGAATGAAATTCAAGACAGGCCACGCCATCACCGAGATCAATCAAACTTGCTCCGGGGTTGGAGAGAATGGTCTTTTTTCTCTCTTTTAAACTCTTTAGGAGAATCACCTCAGGTTTTTCTTTTAGCTCCTGATATTGAACCGTGCCAAGGTCAAAGAAGAAAGTCCTTCCCTCCTTTTTTTCGTAAAAGGAAGAATAGCCTTGATTAAGAATCTGTTCTACCAGAGGTGGAATGGCTTCTCCTTCTTTCTCCATTCGCTTTAAAGAGGATTTCAAGCCAATAGCATCCCAAATCTCGAAGGGTCCCAATTCCCAGTTATACCCCCATTTCATGGCCTGATCGATGCTAATCATATCATCAGAGATTTCAGGAATTTTCTCAGCCGAATAAAGAAGGGTCTTTTTCAAAATTTTCCATGCAAATTGGCCTCCTCGATCAGAACTTGAGATGAGGGTCTTGATCCGTTCTCTCACATCACCAATATTTTTAGCCATCTCTAAGGAGGGGAGATTCACCTTCTCTTGGGGGCGATAATCCAATCTCTCATAATCTAAGACTAAGGTCTCTTCCACGCCTTCCTTTTTTATCTTTTTGTAAAAGCCTTGTTTGGTCTTCTGACCTAACCATTGATTTTTAATCATCTGTTGTATAATAGGAGAAAGGGCAAAGTATTCCTTCTCTTTTCCATCAGGTAGAGTTTCATAGAGGTTTTTGGAAACCTGTGACAGGACATCAAGCCCGACAAGGTCAGCAAGCTTGAAGGTTCCCAATTTTGGTCTTCCCAGAGGTGGGCCTGTAATCTGATCAACCTCTTCAATCCGATAACCCTCCTCCATGGTAGTTCTTATGGTTACGGCAGCGGCATAGGCCCCAATTCGATTGGCAATAAAATTGGGGGTATCTTTTGCACACACCACTCCCTTCCCTAATACCCTCTCACCCATTTGTGACATTTGCTCAACAATTCTTTTCGAGGTTGAACGGGTGGGGATGATCTCAAGCAATTTCATATATCTTGGGGGATTAAAAAAATGGGTTCCTAAGAATCTTTCTTGGAAATCTTGAGGGAATCCCTCCCCGATCTTCTGGATGGAGATTCCAGAGGTATTGGTGCTGATGATGGCTTCATCTTTTAAATAGTGGATCAGTCTTTTTAAAAGGTCTCTCTTTACGTTCAGATCTTCAATGATGGCCTCAATCACCCAATCTGCTTGTGAGACCCAGGAGAGGTCATCCTCAATGTTTCCAACGGTGATAAGCTCTGCATCTTCTTTTAAATAGAGTGAGGCAGGAGTGGATTCCTGAACTTTCTTCTTTCCCTGGATGGAAAAACGATTTCTCACCTCCAGATGGGTGAGAGTCAACTTCTTCTTCTTTTCCTCATCGGTCATTTCGGTGGGAACAATATCAAGGAGGAAGGAAGGGATTCCCACGTTTGCCAAATGTGCAGCAATAGCGCTTCCCATGATTCCTGCGCCTAACACGGCTACTTTCTTTATCTTCTGTTTCATGGTTTAACCTCTTCTCCTGACCTTCTTGACTCAAAATTGAGGGATTCCTATTTCAGGATGGGGATGATTCTATCCACCATAACTTTGTCAAGATCTATTTCCCCATGACTTGAACAATGGCCCCTTCTCCCTGAGCTAATCCTCCACAAATGGAGGCCACCCCCATTCCTCCACCCCTTCTTATCAGTTCATAGATTAGGGTCATTAAGATCCTTGCACCGCTAGCCCCCACGGGATGGCCGATGGCAATGGCTCCACCATTCACATTCGTTTTTTCTAAAATGGATTTCATCTTCCTTGGGTTCCCGTCAGCCAAAATCTTTGCACTGACTAAAGGCATGGCTGCAAACGCCTCGTTGATTTCAATGAGGTCGATTTGATCAAGGTCCATTTGAGCCTTCTTTAAAACCCTTTGGATGGTGAATCCTGGAATTGCGGCAAGAAGACGGGGGGTGGTTGCGGTTGCAACCATTGAGACAATTTTGGCTAATGGCTCAAGCCCCAACTCTCTTGCCTTCTTTTTACTCATGATAAGGATGGCTGAAGCTCCTGTATCAAGGCCTGGAGCATTGCCAGCAGTTACAGTAGGGCTCCCATAGACCAAAGGAAGTTTTGAAAGCTTCTCAAGGGTGGTGTCAGGTTTGGGAAATTCATCTCTCTCAAAAAAGATCGGAGGGCCTTTTTTTTGCGGAATTTCAAGTCTCATCAACTCCTCCCCTATTTTAAACTTTCCTTCAGAAAAAGCCTTTGCATACTTCATCTGGCTTTGATAGGCCCATTGGTCTTGATCCTCTCGAGACACTCCATATTCAAGCGCTACCTCTCCGGCATCCACAGAGACGGGATTAAATCCTTTATAACCCAAGGCATGAATTCCATCGAATAATTCAATGGGCCCCAATCGGCTCCCCCAGCGAATGTGGGGAGGAACCAGCAATGGGGTACGGCTCATATTCTCTGCCCCCACTCCCAGGGCCACATCAATCTCTCCAGCCCGAATGGCTCTAAACCCCAATCTTACAGCAGCAAGCGATGAACAACAGGCTCGATCCAGGGTGATGGAGATCGCATCAGGAGGCATTCCTGCTTTGAGCAAGGCCTGCCTCGCTGGGACATCGGTCTCCAGCGCAACTTCAGCAGGGATGGCTGTCCCATAATAAGTCTCTTCAACCTCTTCCCCTTTTACCCTGACTCGGTTTAAAGCTTCACGAATGACCATGGCCCCGAGTTCAATCGAAGGAATCTCTTTTAAAATTCCCCCAAATCTGCCAAATGGAGTCCTCACAGCACTGACCACCACCACCTCATTTTCTTCCATTTAATCCTCCAATCGTGGTAAAGGTTCAAGAATTCCGGGGTTCCAGGGGGCGAAGATTGATTGGGAGGGTTTTCATTATCCCCTCGCTATTTAAATCAGAGATAAATTGGTTATAAGAACAAACTCACACCGCAATTGTGATGGTACG
>JBBIRT010000004.1:6944-9897 GCA_037441725.1 Deltaproteobacteria bacterium
ATCTTGATCTTAATGAGAGAAAGAAATCTATACCAGGAGATATTTTTTTCTCACTTCCTCATTGTCCCTTAATTCTTCTATTGTTCCTTTGAAACAAATTTTTCCATCATCAATGATATACCCCCGATTGCTCAGCCTCAAGGCGGATCTCACATTCTGTTCAGCCAATAAAACCGTCAATCCTTTCTCTTTCAACTTCCCAATTTGTTCCTCTAAGAGACGAACAAGGGAAGGGGCAAGGCCTTCAAAGGGTTCATCGAGAAGGAGGAGATCAGGGTTTCCCATCAACGCCCTCCCGATCGCTAACATCTTCTGTTCTCCCCCACTCAAATAGCCTCCCTTGCGTGATTCTATGGATTTTAAGGCAGGAAACAACTCAAACACTTTCTCTTTATTCCATCCTCCTCCTTTAGCCCTCCTTATAGCAATCTCTAAATTTTCACCCACGGTGAGGTCTGCAAAAATCCTTCTATCGTCAGGGACGTAACTAATTCCCTTTCGAGCCAACCAGAACGGTTCGATCCCTATAATCTCCTCTTCCTTATATTTGATAGACCCTCGTCGGGGAGGTGTCAGTCCGATGATACTCTTCATGGTGGTGGTTTTTCCCGCTCCATTCCGTCCCAACAGGCAGACCACTTCTCCAAGACCCACTCGGATTGAAACTCCAAAAAGAATATGACTTAAGCCGTAATAGGTGTGGATATCCTCCACTTCAAGCATCATTCACCTCCCAGATAGGCTTCCTGAACTTCTTGATTATTTTTTACCTCTTCCGGACTTCCCTGAAGGAGGGTTTGTCCCTGACGCATCACCATGATACTTTGGGCAATCGAGAAGACAAGATCCATGTCATGCTCACAAAATAAAATGGTTAATCCTTGGGTATAGGCTAATTTTTTAATCAGTTCGATTGTAGTGTAGGTTTCTTCAGGAGACATTCCAGCGGTGGGTTCATCCAAGATCAGTAGTTCAGGCTGAGTGCCTAAGGCAATGGCGATCTCCAATATCTTCTGGTCGCCGTGAGAGAGTGACCCTGCCATAGTTTTGTCCTTTTCTAATAGGCCCACGGTTTCCAAGATGGTTCTGGTTTCTTTGATTGCAAGGTTTTGAGCCGGGGTGAGAAGTTTTAAGTTTTTTCTTTGATGGGAAAGTACAGAGACCTGAACATTTCCGAAAACAGTGAGCCGGGGAAAGATGTTCACGATCTGATAAGATCGAGAGATACCCTTCCTATTGATTTGATAGGAGGGAAGTTCACTGATGTCCTCTCCTTTAAAGAGAATTCTTCCCTTATCCCTCTTGAGGACTCCTGTGATTAGATTGAATAAGGTTGTTTTTCCAGCACCATTTGGACCAATAACTGCCACAATCTCTCCTTTCTTTACCGTGAGATTGGCCCCATTTACCGCCTTAAAGTTATCAAACGATTTTTCTACGGCCTCTACTCTTAGCATCAATTCATGATCTCCCTGGAGAGGTCTTTAATTCGAGGTTTTAATTTCTCCTGTAAAAACCCCATAATCCCCTCGGGTAAAAAGAAGATCAGAAGAATTAATACGATCCCCAAAATCAAAGTCCAATATTCTGTGAAGATCCCGACAAACGTTCTTAAAATGACCATCATGGTTGCTCCTAACACAGGCCCAATAAAAGTAAACCATCCTCCTAAGAGACACATGATAAAGACCTCAAGGGATAATGTCCAAAAGAGTAATTCGGTGTAGACCGATCGTTCCAACACCACGAAGAGGACCCCTGCAATTCCTGCAAAAAAGGAGGCTATCACAATAGCAATGAGTTGATATTGCTGGACATTGAGACCAATGGCCTCACATCTCTGGGGATTGTCACGAATCGCTCGAAGGGTATTCCCAAAAGGGGATTTTAAGATCATATACATTAGAATCATACAAATGAAGAATAGGATCAGAATAAATAAATAGGAATTTTTTAACGGAGATAGGATGGAAGGCATAGGGATGCCTGAAATTCCATCGTCCCCTCCGGTAAAGCTATACCATCGAAAAACGATCGCCCAGATCAGAGAGCCTAGGGAGATCTGCAACATTCCGAAATAGAGACGACTCAATCGGACACAAAATCCCCCAATGACTAAGCCCACAATGGCAGCCGCAATTGGTCCTGCCATAAAACCTGTCCATATGGGAAGGGATGTTTTTTTTAGCATCAAAGCAGTGGTATAGGCGGCCACTCCGTAAAAAACACCGTGATGAAATTGAAAGAGCCCCCCATGACCGACTACAAGATTAAGACTCATGGCCAGAAGGGAGGTAACATAAATCAACGCCAAGATATATATATAATATGTGGGTAGAAATAGGGGCTGAATAAGAATAATGAAAAAAAGGCCTCCCGAAAGTCCCTACCATTTTGGAGCAATGATCTCCTTAGTCAATTTTCTTTCCTTTCGCCCCTTTTAAAGGGGGCTCCTCACCCAAGAAAAAGGTTTTTACCAGACTGATTTGAGTAATCCTTTAGGCCTCAGGATGAGGACAATCACTACTGCAACATAGGGGAAAACGATAGCAAATTGAGGCCAGAACATCACTCCCAAGGATTGAGTTATTCCAAAAATTAAGGATCCCACTAAAGCCCCCCACATGTTTCCAAGTCCGCCAATCGTTACAATGAGGAAGGCTTCGATGATCAGGGAGTGCCCCATTCCTAAGGTGATACTGGCTGTGGGGGCGACCAGAGCCCCTCCTAATCCTGCAAGGTAACACCCTATGACAAAGGCAATCGCAAATACCCAACTGACGTTGATTCCTAATACTCCTACCATATCTCGATCCACAGCTGCTGCTCGGGAGATTCTCCCGATTCGGGTCTTATTCGTTAGAAGCCAAAGGGTAATGGCGACCAGAGGTCCCAGAGTGATAAGAAAAAGATTGTAACGGGGAAGAGACGCGCCCATAAGGGCCAGGGAGCC
>JBBIRT010000004.1:9907-50449 GCA_037441725.1 Deltaproteobacteria bacterium
AAGGATGGGTAGAGTTCCTTTAAGCGAGTGTGGGGGGGAAACGGAACGATATTCAGCACCCCAAACGATTTTTACCAAATCATTTAGGATTAAAGAAACAGCGAAAGTAAAAAGAAGGAGCATCAGGTGTTCCCTTTGGTAGAGACGACAGAATAGCCCCCGTTCAGCAATTAAACTGATCAAGGCCACAAATAGGGGGGCTACGATAATAGCCATCCAAAAACCAATTGATCCACTGATGATTTTTGTAATGCTAAAGGCAACAAAAGCACCGATCATATATAGAGATCCATGAGCAATATTAGGGACCCGAAGGACACCTAATACAAAACTTAATCCAGCACAAACGATGAATAAAATCATCGCTCTGCTAAGGCCTACAAAAAATTGACTGCTTAAGGCTGAAATCTCCATGGATGAGGACTTTCTGTTTAGATCACTTCTTCTCCCTGGCCTTCATAATCTCCTCGCATGTTGGCATAATCTCCTTTCCTGAAAGGGTGACAATATTGCTTGAAATCAGAAAATCATATTGGGGTACCTTTTTGGTTACCCCCAGATACATGGGTAAAACTGCTTGATGATCACAGGCTCGCATCTCTATTTTTCCTCCAGGGCTTTCAATCACTATCCCCTCAAGGGCATCGATAAATTTTTCTTTGTCTAATTTTCCTGCTTTATTAAAGGCATTGGCGATGAAGTAGGCAGTGATATAAGCATGGAAAGCAGGAAATCCTGGAGGGGCTCCATAGGCATCTTGAAAAGCCTTCACAAAGGCCTTATTGGCAGGGGTATCAGGATAATAAAAATGGTAATCCATTGTACCCATGATCCCCTCAGGGGCTTCAAGGCCAAGAGGTTTAAGAACAGCATGGTCCGTAGCGGTGTGCATAAAAACTCCCATCTTTTCATGAATCCCAGTAGTTTTGCAGGCTTTAAGGGAGTTGGTCATCGTTTGACCTCCACCACAAACAATTAGGGCATCAGGCTTAGCTGCCATGATCGAGGTGAGATAGGGGATCAAATCAGGTTCTCCTGTTTTCCACCAGGTTTCACCCATTTTTTCAACACTCGGTTTTAATGCTTTTAAATTACGCCAAATTCCATTGGGAATAGCATGGCCATATTCATAATCATCTCCGGCGATCCAATATTTGATATATGGCTTTTTAGAAAGGGCAACTCCTCCAGCCTTACCACCCATGGCTGAATTTTCACCTGTAGAGAAGACATATCGATGTCCCTTCGATCCCGTAATATGTTCACTTTTAGAAATCCAAACAATAAAGGGGACTTTCTCTTCTTTCATATAATCAGAGATTGCTAAAGTAACAGCGCTGTTGATCGTCCCAACGATGAGGTCTACATTCTCTCTCATAATCAATTCCTTGGCCATGGTCAATCCAATTCCCACCTCCCACTTATCATCCCGAGTGACATACTCAATCTTTGATCCCAAAACCCCTTGCTTGTTGATTTCTTCTAAAGCAAGCTTAAACCCATTAAGGGCATCTTTGGCAAAGACCGCTGCAGGTCCGGTATAGGTGTCGATGACCCCAATTTTAATTGGACGCTGAGCACTAACATTGTTGGGGAAAAGGAAAAGACAAATGATTAAAAAGAAAACCATTAACTTGAGACAATTCTTTTGAATTAATTGTTTCATTTTTATTCACCTCCCAATGAATTTTAATCTTATTGATCATCCTTTGCTTTCTTATTTGGCCTTCTCCTTTAGATGATTAAACATTATCATTTTCTTCCTAAAGGAATTATATAATCTCAAACTCCTGATCAATTGTCAACTTTCTTTTTATGATTTAGGTAATGCCTCCCTAAAGTGGGGACCATATTAGAATCAGGCAGGAATATCTCCGAAAATTTTATAAAGTGGAGCACTTCAAAAAGGGGTGGGTAAAAGTTATATCCTCCAACAAATCATTGTCTTTCAGTGTATAAGGAATTCTGTAGTTATGGGACAAGCTGAGGTTTCCGCTATAAAATTTTCTCCGACATCCCTACCTCATCCCCCCGAATAAATGAGGCATTACTGATTTAGGAATTAAATCAAGAGGATATTTCTGGAGGATTCTATGGCAGTGGGAAATGGCAGGCGACGAGATGGCCTTTTCCATGATCGAGGAGCTGAGGTTCCTCTGTTTGGCATCGGTCTTGAGAATGAGGGCAACGTGGTAAAAAGAGGCATTTTGGGTCTAAAGGGAGGGGACGAGGCTCTTCCTTCAATAATCCTTCGGCCCTTTTTTCAGAAGGATCCAGTTTAGGAACGGCTTTTAGTAAGAGTTGGGTATAGGGATGGAATGGGCGTTGAAATAGATCCTCACTCTCGGCCATTTCAACGATCTTTCCCATATACATTACGGCAATCCGATGACTGATATGCTTAACAATTCTTAGGTCATGGGAGATGAAGAGAAAGGTGAGGCCTAATTGATCCCGCAGATCCATCAGAAGGTTTAAAATCTGTGCCTGGATAGAGACGTCCAAAGCCGAAACAGGTTCATCTGCAACAATCAATTCAGGATTGAGAGAGATGGCCCTGGCAATTCCAATCCTTTGACGCTGTCCCCCACTAAACTCATGAGCATAACGAGAGGCATCTTGAGGATGGAGGCCTACTTTCTCAAGAAGTTCTGATACCTTCCTGGTTTTTTCTTTTCCTGTTGCCAATCCATGGATCTGCAGGCCTTCTCCAACGATCTCTCCTATCTTCATTCTCGGGTTGAGAGATTCATAAGGATCCTGAAAGATAAATTGCATTTGAGGCCTTAATCTTCTCATGGCTTCTCGATTGAGTCGAAGGATATCTTGATTTTTAAAAAAGATCTGACCGGAAGTAGGTTCGATCAATCTTAGGATCGATTTACCAGCCGTGGTCTTACCACACCCGCTTTCTCCCACCAACCCTAATGTCTCTCCTCGACGGATGGAGAATGAAATTCCGTCGACCGCACGAACGGGCTTCTTTTCAATGGAGAAAAGGCCTTCTTTAAAGAAATACTTTTTTAAATCTTTTACTTGGAGGAGATAGTCATTCTGAGGATTCATCATTCAAATTGTCTCACATTTCCATCATATCTTGCCAATCCATCCTTTATATTCTGTCCTATTGAAAGTGTCTGCTCTTTTAAAATATATTATAACTTATCCATTTCTATAATTAAATTTTTCATCTCAATCTAACCCTGAGGAGGGAATTATTCCTAAACTATTCCTGTAGATTCCTATACTTTGCAAGACCATGCTTCCGTTATAAATTTTACCCTTGACAAAGGAAGTTTACTCTTTTAACTTTTCAACTAAAATATTTTTTTTTTAAGCCCCTATAACTCATTGACCTATTTGAGAGGATAAAAATGAAAGAAATAGAAAAAGAGAGACAGATGATTAGAGAGATCGCTCAGAAAACCGCCCTAAGGACGGTTCAACCCCGAGCTGCTGAGATCGATGCCAAAGGAGAATTTCCATGGGACCTTGTAGAATCCTTTGGAAAACAAGGGCTCCTCTCCATATTCCTTCCTGAATCTTATGGAGGAATGGATGGAGATTTGACTTCATTTTGTATTGTGATTGAAGAGATTGCAAAGGTCTGCGGCTCCTCCTCCCTCATTATCCTGGCCCAAGGGATGGGTACCCTTCCCATCCTTTTGTCAGGTAACCCTTCTCAAAAAGATCTCTATCTTAGAGCCATCACCGAAAGGAATAGTCTTATAGCCCTTGCCTTTAACGAACCTGAGAGTGAGTTGGGAATTTTACCAATTAAGACCAAGGTAGAAAGGAAAGGGTCGAATTACCTCATCCATGGACGGAAACGTTTCATCACCCATGGAGGCCTAGCCAAATTTTATATTGTCATGGCTTTAACCCAAAACGAACTTGAATCAGAAGGTTTATCTGTCTTTGTTGTAGAAGATGGGGCCGATGGTCTTTTTTTTGGAGAAAGGGAGAAGACGATTGGAATGAGAGGTATGGTCATCACAGATGTCATTTTCAAAAACTGTAGGGTTTCCCAAGAGGCCCTCCTCGGAAATTTTGGGGAAGGTGGGAAGATTGTGGAGGAGACTCTCAATAGGACAAGGCCTGCGATTGGGGCCCAGGCGGTTGGGATTGCTCAAGGAGCTTTAGACTTTGCCATTCACTACGCTAATGAAAGAATCCAATTCGGGAAACCCATTTCTTCATTCCAAGCCATACAATTTATGATCGCTGATATGGCCACTCTTGTCGAGGCTGCTCGCTCCCTGGTTTATAAGGCGGTTGATTATATTGATGCAAATGATGAGCATTCAGAATATCTTTCAACCATCTCGAAAACCTTTGCCTCTCAAATTGCCATGAAGGTGACCACCGATGCCGTGCAGATCCTGGGAGGCTATGGATATATGAAGGATTATCCTGTCGAACGAATGATGAGGGATGCCAAGGTGACCCAAATTTATGAAGGGGTCAATCAGGTTCATCGTTGGAAAATCGCTGAACTCTTATTCTCTAAGAGATGATCTCTTAATTTCCAATTGGGCAAACTGAGGCGAGGATGAACCCAATCTTTCGCCTTCCTCTTGTTCCCATCTTCATCGTTTATACCCTTGGGATTTCTTTTGGCTATTTAGAGATTCCCCTCTTTTCTCATGGATGGGTTCTCCTTCTACTCGGTTTAGGTTTTTGGCTTCTTTTCCTTTTTCTTAAGAGGACCCGAATAGGTTCTTGGATAGCCATTTTTACCTTCTTCTTTCTTGGTATTTATTCAATCCAGCTTTACCTTAATCCACCCAAGGTCCCTTCCCATGTTTCTTCTTTTATCGGTATAGATGGAATTTCTTTGGAAGGAATTATCGATCGTCCACCTGAGTCCCTACAGGGAAAGACGCGAATATTCCTCTGTTCAAAAAGGGTCATTCTCTCAAACCATTCCATTCCTGTAAATGGATGGGTCTTGATCTATCTCAATGATCCAAACCCTTCGCTTCACATTGGAGACCGAATCCGGTGTGTTTGTAGGCTCGCTCGTCCTCATGGATTTCATAATTTAGGAGGATTTTCCTATGAACGCCACCTTGCTTTTGAACAGGTCTATAGTATTGGATTCTTGTCTATAGAAAAGGGCTGGGTCAAATTGGGCGAGGGGTATAAAAATCCCTTTCTTCTCCAAGTAGAAGATTGGCGGGATCACATACGCACCTTCCTTGAGAGTGAGGCCCCTCCACTTTCTGCAGGGATTTTTAAGGCCCTTGTCTTAGGGGAACAAGGGGATATCCCGGAAGAGGTGAAAGAGCAATTCATCATTACAGGGATTGCTCATCTTCTGGCCATTTCAGGGGATCATCTGGGAATCATAGCTCTGCTCTCCTTCTCCTTGATCCTCTGGATATTGAAACGTTCCACCTCTCTCCTCCTCAGCATAGACGTGAAAAAATGGGCTGCCGGTCTAACCTTGCCCTGCCTTTTTCTCTATACCTTCATTGCTGGAGGAGGAATCTCTGTGATCCGAGCAACGATCATGGTGATCCTCTTCTTCCTATCCATCCTCTTTAGCCAGGGAAGGAATCTTCTTTATACACTGATTCTTGCGGCCTTTCTCATCCTCCTTTTCTCTCCTCCTTCCCTCTTCGGGGTTTCTTTTCAACTTTCATTTGTCGCTGTGTTCTGTATCCTCGTTGGGGTGCCAAGACTTTTAAATTTCCTGAGGCAGAAGGAGACTTTTTCTTTTCCAAAAATCTCCTGGAGGGAAAAGATCATAAGGTATTTCGTAATCTCTTTCCTTGTTACAGGGGTGGCCATCCTGGGAACGGCTCCTTTTGTAGTCCTCCATTTTAATCGGATTTCCCTCATTGGATTCATCACCAATCTTTTTATCATTCCTTGGGTGGGTTTTATTATCGTTCCCATTGCCCTAGTCGCCTCATTGCTCTCCTTTTTTTTCCATCCCTTGGCTGCCCTATTAATTCATCTCAATCATGGAATCACCTTGATTCTCCTTCAGGTCATCCGGTACCTCTCTTCCATCCCCTATGCCTCCCTTTTTGTTCCCACTCCAACTGTTTTTGAGATGATTCTTTTTTACCTTATCGGCTTCCTCTTCTTTTGTCTCCAGAGGGAGAAAAGGGTCCGCTATCTCTTTATAGGACTTTGTATGGTCCTTCTCTTTGATTTCTTTTTCTGGAATTGGAAGGATTCATTTCAAAGGGACCTCCGAATCACTTTTATTGACGTCGGTCACGGAGATTCTATCCTGGTCGAGTTTCCAAAGGGGAAAAAAATGCTAATCGATGGAGGAGGCCTTTATGATGATCCGTTCGATGTGGGAAAGAATGTGATTGCCCCCTTCTTATGGAAGAAGAAGATTCGACGGATTGATATCCTGGTACTTACCCACCCAGATCCTGATCATTTTAAAGGATTGCCATTCATCGCCTCTCACTTTTCAATTGGTCAGTTCTGGGATAATGGTTTTCAAGTCCCTTCCATGAACTATCATCGTCTAAAAAAAATTCTTGAGGAGAAAAAAATTGAAGTTGCTTCTCTTAATGAGGAAACCCCTCCCAAAATCATCAATGGAGTTGAACTCTCTTTTTTAAATCCACCCAACCCAGATCGGATGAAGAGGGGAGATCGAAATTTCTGTGATCTTAACAACTCCTCTTTGGTCATGAAACTAAGATTTAAAAGGGTTTCTATCCTTCTGACTGGAGATATTCAGGAGGAGGCAGAGAATCGGATGTTGAGAAAGGGAAATTCTCTTCTGGCCAATATCCTAAAAGTTCCCCATCATGGAAGTTCTTCCTCGAGTTCTCTCCCCTTCTTAAAAGGGGTCCATCCCCATTTTGCAGTTCTGAGTGTGGGAGAGAGGAATATTGGAAATCTTCCCCATCCAGAAATATTAAAAAGGTATCAACAATTGGGCATTAAGGTTTTTAGAACGGATAAACATGGGTCTATTACCCTGATTACCAATGGAGAAGCGATCACGGTGAAGACATTTCTTAACCCGTAAGGCGTTACTCAAACGAAGGAAAGGATGATCGGTTGACAATTTGCGAAAGGCACGGTATGTTAAATTTTATACAGGAGTACTGCCTCGTGGAGGCATTAAAGGATATGAGAATGATGGAGGTGGAGGATGGAACTAAAGGTAGAACGATTAGAAATACCAGAAGGATGCAACATCATAGTCGGTCAAACCCATTTTATCAAGACGGTTGAGGATCTATATGAGATCATTGTTACGTCAGTTCCCCATGCCAAATTTGGGATCGGTTTCTGTGAGGCCTCTGGGGAATGCCTTATTCGTATTGAAGGAAATGATGAGATGCTTAAGGAGGTGGCCAAGAAGAATGCCCTAAGCATTGGAGCAGGTCATACTTTTGTGGTGATCTTAAAAGAGGCCTTTCCAATCAATATCCTCAACGCAATCAAGATGTGTCAAGAGGTCTGCACGATCTTCTGTGCCACAGCCAATCCAGTTGAAGTGATCCTGGCCCAATCGGAGCAGGGAAGAGGAGTCCTCGGGGTCATTGACGGATTTCCTCCAAAAGGAGTTGAAAAGGAAGAAGGTGTGGTTTGGAGAAAAGAGCTATTAAGAAGATTTAAGTATAAATTGGGTTAATCCAATTAATAATTAAGCGATTTCTCATGAAGAGGCTAACTTGAGGGATTTAGGGTCGTTTAGTAAGGGTGGAATTCCTTCTACCCCAATTGGATCCGACTCTGTTGGATTAGAATGCGATGTCATGATCAGCATCACTCCATTGAAGTGAAGAAAAAAATTTTAGGCAAAAAGATTGAGGGAGGGCTCATGCAGGCCGAAAATGGAGCAGAACTATTTGTGGAATCCTTACTGGCAAATGGCATAGATCGTCTTTTTTTAAATCCAGGCATTGATACTGTACCCCTTCAAGGGGCTATTGCAAGATTTAAAGCCTTGGGAAAGAAAGCTCCCCAGGTGATCCTTTGTCCTCATGAATCCGTTGCAGTGGCGGCTGCTCATGGATATGCTATGGTGACAGGAAAACCACAGGTGGTGGCGGTCTTCCAAGATGTTGGTACAATTCAAGGGGGAGGAGCCATCGTCAATTTGCTTTATGGGCGAATCCCCGTCATCTTATGTGCAGGGAAAAATGAGGCACCCCAACGAGTGAATTGGTTAAAGGAGCCTTTTGACCAGCGTAAAATTATACGAGATTATGTCAAGTGGGACCATGAAGTGCACATCGATGAGGATATCTCCTCAGTCCTTCAAGAAGCTTTCCGCATTGCTTCCACAGAACCCTGTGGCCCAGTCTACCTCTCTATCCCACGTGAGGTCTTAACTGGAGGAGGGGGAAAGCAGAGGATTTCGGCCCCCTTCAAGTTTCCGACCCCCTCTAAGATGGATAAGGTAAATCTCCGCAGGGCAGTCGAAACATTAATCCAATCTGAAAATCCCCTTATTTTAACCGCTTATCTTGGAAGACACCCTCAATCCGTGGCCTCCTTAATCAATCTTGCAGAGATGATGGGTGCGCGGGTCATCACAACAGATCTCAGGATGAATTTTCCAAGTACCCATCCGCTTTGTCCTGGAATGGATGCTATCGCAGGAAATGATTATGATCATTATATTGCAGAGGCTGATCTCCTTCTGCTGATAGACTACGATTTTCCCGGACCGATGGAAAAGCAGGTCAAACCCCGACCAGATGCAAAAATTATTCACATTGATATTGAGCCCTTGAAAAGGGGAAAACCTCTTTGGGACCGTACCCCTGACCTTCTTTTTGAAGGGAACTCGAGTGAGATCTTACCTGCTCTCAATAAAGAATTAATGTTATCTTTAAATCACCAAACACGGAAGCGGTTTCAGGATCGATTCAAACGTCTTGAAAAGGAGCACCAGCAGTTGAAAGAGGTTTGGCGAACGAAAGCACAGAGTCAGGCGAGTCAAGAACCCATCTCTGCAGAATGGTTATGTCACTGTATCAATGAAGTTCTGGATGAAGAGGCTATCATAGTTCATATGATCCCATCCTCTGCAGAGGCCTTTGCCCATCAAATCCAAAGGACAAATCCAGGAACCTTATTCTCTTGGGGAGATCGGGCAGGATCAATGGGATGGCCTCTCGGGGCTGCCCTGGGATCGAAACTGGCAGCCCCTGATCATCTTGTCGTCAGCTTAATAGGAGATGGTGGCTTCATTTATGGTTGCCCAATTGCTACCCTCTGGTCAGCTGATGTTTACCAAGCCCCCTTTCTCACCATCATCTTTAATAATCAATCCTATGCTTCCATTAAGGCCTTAATGAGAATGTGGTATGGGGAGAATAGCGTCTCAGGTGAGAAGGGTTTTGAATTTGGTACAGATCTTAAAAAAACTCCAGATTTTGCATTGATCGCTAAGGCTTGTAGAGCCTATGGGCAGACGGTGGAAGACCCGTCAGAGTTAGTCCCTGTTTTAAAAGGTGCCTTAACCCAGGTTCTGAAAGGAAGGGCAGCAGTAGTTGATGTCAAGATTTAGAGAGCTTAGAGATTGATGATTCCCTGATTCATAAGTAATGCATCACTGAAGTGGGGAACCCTATTAGAATCAGGCAGGAATATCTCCGAAAATTTTATAAAGCGGAGCACTTCAAAAAGAGGTTGGTAAAAGTTATATCCTCCAACAAATCAGTACGACCCATGGTATAAGGAAATCTGTAGTTATGGGACAAGATGAGGTTTTGGCTATAAGATTTTCTCCGACATCCCTGCCTAATTCCCCGAATGAGTGGGGCATTACATTCATCATTCGATTTTTCTTCCAGTTTTTGGTATAAATATTTTTGGGTGTAGAGATGGAAAAGGCAAAGATCCTTGTGGTGGATGATGAAGCTCCCATATGCGAGATGATTAAAAGAGGTCTTTCTCATCTCGGGGAGTATGAGGTAGATATTGCTCATAATGGCTTCGAGGCGATCGAAAAGATTGAGAAAGAGGTCTTCGATTTGGTGTTGACAGATATAAAGATGCCTGAAATGGACGGACTCGAACTTTTAAAAAATATTAAAGGGACAAGGCCGGAGGTGATGGTAATCCTGATGACGGCTTACGGGTCGATTGAGATGGCTGTCGAAGCCATGAAGATCGGAGCAAACGACTTTATTACCAAACCCATTGACTTAAATGAACTTATGATCCATATTTCCAAGGCCCAAAAGGAGAGCCTTCTAATCAGGGAGAATCGCCTTCTACGAATGGAGGTGAGAAAAAAATTTGAATTTAACAATATTATTGGGAAGAGTAAAAAGATGCAGGAAGTCTTTTCACTGATTGAAAGGGTTGCTCCGGGAAACAGCACAGTGGTGATCTATGGTGGAAGCGGAACAGGCAAAGAGTTAGTTGCCAAGGCGATCCATTATAACAGTCCAAGGGCAGATCGGCCTTTTATCCCCTTTAATTGCGGGGCTATTCCTGAGACATTAGTTGAAAGTGAACTCTTTGGGCATACGAAAGGAGCTTTCACTGGCGCGGTCCAGGCTAAGAAAGGGCTGTTCGAAGAGGCTAATGGAGGGACTCTCTTTTTAGATGAGATCTCCACAATCCTCCCCTCAGTCCAGGTAAAACTTTTAAGGGTGCTTCAGGAAAAGGAATTGATGAAAGTGGGAAGTACGGAGAGAATAAAGATTGACGTCCGGATGATTGCCGCTACCAATGAGAATTTGGAAGAGAGTGTGAAGAATGGTAGATTTAGGGAAGATCTTTTCTATCGTCTTCATGTCTTTCCCATCTTTCTTCCTGAGCTCAAAGATCGGAAGGAGGATATCCCATTGCTTGCCTATCACTTCCTTGATCGGTATTCAAAGGAAGCACAAAAGGATATTAAAGGAATTTCAAAAAAGGCGATGAAACTCCTACTTGAATATGATTGGCCAGGATATGTCAGAGAATTTGAGTATGCCATCGAAAGGGCGGTCATCATGGCAGACCAGGACTATTTGATGCCTAATGACCTTCCGAGGGATCTGATTGAGGGGTTTTCAGGGTTGATTAAAAAAGGGGTTAGACATCGGAAGTCTCTTGAAGATATCAAATCTGAATATATTAGAGAAGTACTGAAAGAAGTTGGAGGAAATAAGAAGGTTGCCTCAGAAATCTTAAAGGTGAACCCAAGAACCCTCTACCGTTTTGAGAAAAAGAGTCTCTCTAATGAATTATCATAATCCTTCACCATTCATTAACACTGCCAAAAAATAATCCCTTTAGACAAATTGTCATTTGTAAAATAATCTAAAATCTAATAAAAATTGTAAAATTCTAAGAAAAAATTGAAGAATCTGGAATTTGAAAAATGGCAATTTGTCCCATTTGTCCCCTCTTTAAAGTTTTATTTAATTTTAAATATTAATAAATTCAATAAGTTATACAATTTCTCCTTATTGGTATAGGGCTTGCTTTCTCATCAGACATGATGATGAAGATGGTAAAAGCCCTGGTATTTTCAATACTCATTTTCTTGGTGATTCAGGGTGTTGGTTTGGCGAGAAACTCAGCAACGGTAATGGTTTCGGCAACTGTGGTGGCAAGAGTAAGTCATTCGATTACCCATCAGGAAAAAACGATTACTATTACAAAGGGAGATATTGAAAAAGGATACGTTGAGATTCCTTCGGCCATGATCCTTCAGATCAAGACCAACCAAAGAAATGGTTATGTTTTATGGTTTGAAGGAGGAAGTGAGCTTTTTAAAGAAATTTTGGTCATTGAGAAAGGAAGGGTTATCGTCCTTCCCCCTTCAGGGGGATTCATTCATCAACCCTATTCAGGAAGTCCTGTAGAAATCAAGGAACTCTCTTTTAGATTTAAACTTAAAGAGGATACCCATCCTGGATATTACCCATTCCCCTTCGTAGTGAAAGCCTTCCCCCTCTAATTGAACCAACCTAATCATACATTAACTTAATTTTACGATAAGGCGTTAGAAAAAAATTGACATCTATTGTGAAGTATGATAATGCAATAAGAGTCGAGATATGAATCCTGAAGAGATTTCAAGAAAACAACTGGATAATCAGGAATTTTTCAAGCTTCGGCAGGTGACAGAGAAGATCAGCCATGTCTTAAGTAAACGACTGGCAAATCATTTGGATATTTTAAGGCCTCTCTTTATTCCAAGAAGGCTTTTAGGAACCTATGTAAAGAGTGCAGTAATGGAAGAGGTCCCAAGGTCTGAGAAGGCCTTTGCCGATCTCCAGGATCTTTTTGGAACCGTTTGTGAAAAACCTTTTGGACTCCCGAGGAAACTCCAACCCCCCCTTCCTCCTATTTCAAATCAATTAGAGATGACCCCCTTTCAATATCCCCTCCACATCATAGGATCAGGAGACAAGACCATTCACGTGACCTCTCCTACCCGATGGATTCTTTCCTATCGAAGCGAATGTTCAATCAACCGTTTAAAAGCAATGGTCTCTGGAACTGAACCACGTCAACCCGATGAAATGAGGCAGGCCCTGATCAATCATCTGTCCCTTGTTGTTCTACTCAGACATGTCCCCACCCTCACCCAGTTGCTTGAAGATCTACGTTATCAGGTCGAGATCAGAGAGCTTAAAGAGTTAGGAAATCTTCCTGTGGTGGTATTGAAATCACCCGTTCAAACCTTTCTCCCCCCAGACGATTTTAT
Source organism: Deltaproteobacteria bacterium (assembly GCA_037441725.1). Taxonomy (GTDB): domain Bacteria; phylum Desulfobacterota; class BSN033; order BSN033; family UBA1163; genus JBBIRT01. The sequence continues at coordinate 22,560 of JBBIRT010000004.1, forward strand.
TCTTCAGGTAACACAACTTTCAGGGGTTCCAGCATTTCAGGAGATTATTGATCTTGAGGCAGTTGAAAATATTTCAGATTCCCTCAAAGAGACTTTGAGAAGGCTTATCGATTAACCCTTCTGGTCACTCCTCACCAACTCAATTCAAATTCTACCCGTTCTCCTGAATGTAAGATTTGATGGGAGGGTTCAACTGAGATTCTTATGGTGGCAGGTTGATTCGGTTTGGGTTGGGAAACCGAGATCTGGAATTCTTTCGGAGTGAGGTGACCTGACCTCTCCCAAAAGAGAGTAAAAGCCTTTCTTAAATTCGCCTCAAGGAGATCAGGGGCAAGATCTCGTTCGAGATGATCCTTACACCAAAAAAGGAATTGAGCGATTCTGGAGAGAAAAAGTTGGTAACTCAAAGAACTGCCTGCAACATTGACTTCCAGAGGGATAAATGCTGAGTCCTTATTTGGAAAAGAAACCAATGGGATGATTCCTCCCCGGATCAATTGATCGATCCTATCATCACTCAAGAGGGTTTCTGTGGGGATATTTTCTTCCTTAATTGTATTGAGGGCTAGGTTCTCCAGTCGGATGGTTTGCCATTCGGTAAATCGAGTTGACCATCCTGTTTTATGAAAACTTTTCCCAATAAGACTTCCTATGGCCCAAACCGGACTTAGCCACAAATTTTCTGATTCCTCGAAGTAAATCCATTTAGGTTTATTGTCGGGACCATATGGATATCGGCTCAGAAATCGATTACAGGTTATAGCCATCCATCTTGCAGCAGGAGTCTTGCTCAAATGACGCCACTTAGCAAAGTTAGATTCCTCGAGAACGTGAGGGAGGTAGGCCAATTTTTTTAGATCCTGCCAGGTATCGATATAGAAAAACTTAGGGGTGATCCAGCAAATGGATGGAACCATGAGGGTCTCTGAAAAATGGGCAATTTTCTCAAGAAGATCAAGACTTCTTGGACTATTATCAAATGGCAGGTCAATGAGGAGGAGAGAGGGAAGATTTTCAATCAAATCGACCGTGAGATGATCCAATGTCTCTTCAAGGGTGTCGAGGGAGGTAGGGACGATTTCAAGTTTTAGTTCTTCATCAGCTCCCCCTTCTTTGATGAAAAATCTCAGTCCTTGCCAGGTGGACTCCAGATTTCTAAATTCCTCATTGGAAAAGATGATTCTTAGGATTTGACGAAGGATTGAATCGATTTGAATCATAAAGGATTGGGTTTCCTCAGGAGAGGATGAGTCTTCCTCTGGTACGGCAACCATCTTTAGGATGTCATCAATCACTCTCGAGGATGGAGAAGCTGTTTTTGGTTTGGAAGGTTCGTACATGATTTGAAATGGGAAATCAGGCCATTCCTTGAGTCGATGATAAACCTCTTTTTCAGAAAGGCCTCCTTTTCTTGAATCTTCAACAAATCTCCTGGCCTCCAGGATGTTTTTAAGAAAAGGGGTCTCTTCCAGGAGACGATCAGGTTGAAAATCTTTCAACCGATGGAAATGAACGATTAATGAACCGGAGGGGCAAAGATGCTTGGGAATGGAAATTTCGATCGACAATCCAAGGTCAACCATGATCTGATCGATGTTGCTTTTATCAACAGGAATGGGTGGATGGGACCAAGGGTTTGTGATTCGAGTGTTGAAAGGGGCCAAGGCTAAGACTTTGAAAGGCATAAAAGGAATCTGCATCTTTAGACTCCTTTGAATTTGTATAAGGTTAGCGATCTATGATCTTTTTAAAAACCGACTTTAATCCCTTTGGCTCCTTCTCCTTCGAGTCCTCCTTGCGGACCTCCTTCTTGATTTCAGAGGATCTGACAAATTCTCCCATCGGAGCCTCTTGCACCTCAGCCAAACGGCCTTCGCCAAGGAAACGGAAGGTAGGCCCTCGAGGAGTTAAAGCAATTTCATCATTGGGCTTGAGGGAGGCCTGGACAACGATTGGGACTCGATTGATCTGGACTAACCTCTGACCTGTCAGGTCTTTTATCCAGTATTGATTCTGGAAGAAAAAGATCTGCGCCTGCTGATCAAAAAGGGCAGGATGATCAATGATAAAATCGCATTTTAATCCTTTCCCAATGGTCACGGGGAGTTCTTTATAAGACCGAAGGGTAGGGCCATATTGGATCACCAGGGGAGCCTTTACCGGTTGGACTGCAACTTCTTGCGTCTCTACTCTTATGGGTTCAACCTGTAGGGGTTTTTCTACAGGGGGTCTTTTAGGCTCTCCCTTAGGGGTTTCGGGTTTTAAGGGTGTAATCACTTCCTCTTCTTTGACTTCTTTTACCTCGGTTAAGAAACTGACCTTAGGACCTCCTTCTGAAAATTCGAGAACATCACCGTTTTTTAAGTAGATTTCCTTTACCCTCTTTCCATTGACAAAGGTGCCATTGGTGCTATGATCAATTAATTTGAATTGATTTCCCTCCCGTGTTATTTCGGCATGTTTTCGAGAAATACTGGTGAGGTTGGGAGGGAAATGGAGATGGCAGGTTGGATGGCGACCGATCGAAATGATCGGATCGGTAAATTCTTGGATTTCTCCTTTCATCGGTCCAAGAATATGAACAAGCTGAATAACAATGACAGGTGGGCGTCTCATTTTTCTGATCTTAATTATACCTAAAAGTTCTTCTGGGTCAAGAAAATAATTGCTCAATGAGGGATGATTTTTGTATAATAAGCCATGTTCAAAATTATCTCTTATGGTAAAACTGATCCGGGTCTGAAACGAACCAATAATGAAGATGCCTTTATTGTAAAACCCGAGATGAATCTTTTTGTTGTGGCCGATGGCATGGGCGGAGCGGCGGCAGGAGAAGTGGCCAGTCAATTCTTTGTCGAAACGACGTTACAGATTTTCTCCAAACCCCATGGAGAATCCGAACAAGAGATCCTAAGATTGGTTCAAGAATCCTTCAGCCAGGCCAACGAAAGGATTCTTAGGCATTCCATCGAGAATCCTCATCACCAGGGAATGGGATGTACCGCAGAACTTATGGCCTTTTCTCACCAGCATTATGTTTTGGGCCATGTGGGGGATAGTCGTAGCTATCTCTATCGAAAAGGACAATTGAGGCAGATGACGCATGATCACTCTTTGATTCAAGAACAGGTGGATCAGGGGATGATTACACCCGATGAAGCAAAGAGGCATTCCCTTCGGAACATTATTCTCAGGGCAGTAGGTACCCAAGAAACCCTTGCTGTTGATCTGATTCGAGGGAAGGCTCAATTAGGAGATCTCTTTCTTCTTTGTTCGGATGGTTTAACCGATATGATCGATGATCTCTTGATTCAGGAAGTCCTCTCTTTGCCATTGAATCTTATTCAAAAAGGAGAGAAGCTCATCCAGTTAGCCAAATCCAAAGGGGGTTTTGATAATATTACGGTCATCTTGTGTGAGATCATTTCTTTATGAAAAAAGCCAATGCCTTTTCATTGCTTATCGCTTCTATTCTCCTAATCCTCTCTTCACTCTTTGCAGAAGAGGGAGGGGTTTCAAGGCTCTATCCTTTACCTATGATTGAGGTAGAATGGGTGGTGATGGATTGGTTGATTCACTCCGGATTTGAAGTTTCAAAGATCCCTATAGAAGGTGACCAGATTTTATTGTTGGGAAAGAAGGAAAGTGAAAAGTGGGAGCTCATTTTGAAACCTCATTCTCCCCTTGCTTCCATCCTGCAGATCAAATATACAGTGAGTGGAGGTCCTCATCGAGAGAAACTTCAGGAATTATGGAGCCACCTTGAAAGATATTCTCATGGTCCCCCTATTGAACAGGAAACTTTAGCTCAAGAAATCCCATCAAAGGTTTCTTCCCAGAGTGCCTCAGTCGTCTGTATTAAAGCCAAATTGGATCAAGGAGAGATTCAGTTTTCAGGTTTCGTCATTGATCCCCAGGGATTCATCATTTCTACGGCTCATGATCTCAAGTCTCCTCAAGAGATATTGGTCACCCTCCATGATGGGCAAAGGTTTAAGGGAGAGATCGTTAAGAATGATTCCCATAGAGATTTGGTCTTAATTCACATTCCCTCTGCTCTTCATTCCTTTATTCCGATAAAAGGAAAAAGATTCCTGAAAGATGGAGAAAAGGTATATATGATCGGTTATCCAAATGGTCACCAAGGAGTCATTCACTCAGGCCTGATTGATGGTTCCCTCCGGTGGGTCGGTCTTCTCCCTTTATGGAAGGTGAAAATGGAGACCCTACCTGGAAGCAGTGGCAGCCCTGTGTTTGACGCCAAGGGAAATCTGGTGGCCATGGTGAAGGGAAGACTCCGAGGGAGCGATACGGTAGGTTTTTTGATCCCTTTAGAGACCATCCTTGAATTTTTAAAGGAGAAATAGTCATGATGACTTATGGTCGTTATCAGATTATAGAGGAATTAGGGAAAGGGTCAATGGGGATTGTGTATAAGGCCCATGATCCTCAAATTGATCGACTGGTGGCCTTAAAAGTTCTCCGCCAAGATCGACTGACCAGTGATGATTTTATCCATCGATTCCTAAAAGAGGCTAAGGCCATTGGCAGGCTTTCCCATCCCCATATTGTGACGGTCTACGATGTAGGAGAGGATCACGGGACGATCTATATCGCCATGGAGTTCTTAGAAGGAAGACCCTTAAATCAGGTGATGGGAGAAAGAAGGTTAGGTCTCAGGGAAATCATTGAAATAGGAATTCAGGCAGCCGAAACTCTCGATCATGCCCATCAGAAAGGGATTGTTCATAGGGATGTCAAGCCCAGCAATATTCTCCTTCAAACCTCTGGGCAGATTAAGATCACAGATTTTGGTATTGCCCATATTGAAGATCCCTCTGCTTCTGTCCAAACCCAAGCAGGTGAGATCCTTGGTACCCCTGCCTATATGTCCCCCGAACAGGTGATGAGCCGTCCGGTGGATGGTCGTTCTGATCTATTCTCTTTGGGGATCATCTTATATGAGCTGGCGACTGGCAAGAGGCCATTTGGGGGTGAAAACCTGGCAGCCATCTTTAACTCTATTACACAGGAGATTCCATCCCCACCTGTAAGGATTAATCCAGAAATCCCTTTAGAGTTCTCACAGATCATCCTAAAGTGTTTGAATAAAAAACAGGAAGAACGTTTTCAATCAGGGAAAACATTGGCAGAAGCTTTGAAGACCACCCTTCAGAAAATGGAGCCAGTGGCCGTTGAAACAGAGGCATCAAAGAGATCGAAAAACATGTTTTTATTCATCATCGGGATCATTCTTCTCTTAGGGATTGGAGGGATACTCTCTTACCTTTACATCCTTCCAAAGGAGAGGGTTCCAGTGCAAAATGAAATTATCAAAACAGGAGCTCTTCATGTGGAAAGCAACCCAGCAGGAGCTCAGGTTTTTATCGATGGCACATTTAAAGGGAAGGCACCCATCAAATTGGAGCTTTCAGCAGGAAAGCATGAAGTTCGATTAACTCTTCCGAATCATTTTGACTGGGAGGCCCAGGTAGACCTCAAAGAGAATGAGGAAACCCCTTTATTGATCCATTTGTTTCCAGAGACTGATGAAAAACCTTAAATTAGAGGGAGGGATAAACATGGTTAAATTCATTCAACATTCTATTCTTTTAATTCTCACGGGAATTTTCTTTCTATTTGCTGGGAATAGCGTCCAAGCCCAGATCTCTTCAGGACAGATGGCTCCAATATTTTCTTTAAAAGATTTTAAGGGTCAAACCTATGATCTGTCTCAGATGAGAGAACAACCTATGCTCATCCTCTACTTTTTTGATGTAGAATCAAGACCGAGTCAGGAGGGGCTATTGAGCCTCAATCAATTGATGAGGCAATATAAGGGGGCCAATTTCATTGTATGGGCCATTACACTTTCTCCCAAGGAAAAAGTCACAAAATTCATTGAAGCCTCTGGTATCACTTTTCCTGTTCTTCTGGATCTGAGTAAAGTCAGCGATCTTTATCAGGCAAGGCAGATATTACCCACTGTTTGCACCCTTGGCCCCGGGCTTAAGGTTTTAGATTACTTTCAGGGGGGAGGGAAGACCACTGAGACCATGCTGATAAGACTTGCAGAAAGGCAACTCCAGAGAAAGCAGACCCAATTGGCCAAAGCGATCAGTGAGGAGGTGTCCAAAAAGAATCCTCAAAACATCAAGGCCAAGACCATTAAAGGCTATGCGGCGTTAAAAGAGGATCGTCTGAGTGAAGCGGAGGAGGTGTTTAAAGAAGTTTCAAGGAAAGGTGGGGAGGGGGAGGTTTTGGGAAAAGAAGGGTTGGCCTCGGTCTATGCCAAGAAGGGACAAACAGATAAAGCCCTTCAGCTCGCGAAAGAGGTAGAAGAAAAATCTCCAGATCGGGCATACATTCATGTGATTAAAGGGGATGCCCTTTATGCTCAGGATAAAAAGAAGGAGGCAGAAGAAGAGTATCAAAAGGCGGTTCAGAAAAAGATTGCTGAACCTTACCAGGAGGCTCAACGGTATAATCAGCTTGGTCGTCTTTATGCCAGTTCAGGGAAATATCAAAAGGCCCGAGAGCTTTATGATCAAGCCTTAACGATAGATCCTTATTATATTGAGGGAACAACTAATAAAGGAATCACTTATGAGAAGGAAGGCCATTGGGATAAGGCCCTGGAGGCTTACCGACAAGCTTTGGCTCTGGATAAAGGAGATACGTTTGCTGCAATCCTGGCCAAAAAGGCAGAGGAGATGTTAGAGATTCAAAAGGATATCAAGCGCAAGGAGAGAATCGATCAATTAATTAAAGAGCTGGCTGCCCGATATCAGGGACAAAAGAAGGAAGAGGCTAAAAAGGCAGCAGATACCTGGACCTCTCCACCGATGATCCTAACCTTTGTTGATTTTCAAGAGAAAGGGGGCCTCAACGAGAGGGATGGTTTCTCAACGGTCCTTATGTCACAATTGGCTGACCACCTTAATGCATCTGGAAGGGTCAAGGTGGTTGAGAGGGTTTTGATTGAGAGACTTCTTGAGGAGTTGAATCTTGGTTCATCAGAGCTTGCCAATCCAGAAACTGCCCTAAAATTAGGAAAAGTATTAGCCGCCAGATTGATTGGGACAGGCTCTCTCTATTATCTTCCCCAAGGAACACTTTTAAACCTTAGGCTCATCGATACAGAGACCTCAGCCATTCCTCAAGTGATGACCCGTCAGATTTCTCCTCAAGGCTCTCTCGAAAAGGAGCTATTTCATTTGAATCGGGAGATCCTGAGAACCATCGTTAAAAAATATCCTCTCCATGGGTATGTGGTCAAGACAATGGATGATCAGGTGATGCTCAATATCGGGTCAAAGCAAGGAGTCGTTTCCGGGACAAGGTTTGAAGTCATTGAGGACCAGGCTCCAGTCACTTATAAAGGAAAGTCCCTTCAGTCTTCTCTCAAAATCATTGCCCAATTGGAAGTGGTACAGGTGGAGCCGGATCTCTGCTATGCAAAGGTTCTTAATAAAGAGAGATCTTTAAAAACCGATGACAAGGTACAAGAAAAGATGGAGGAGATATCCCTGAAATGAAACGGCAAAGGAGAAGTCCTATCTTTCTTAAAATTCTTATTCTCACTCCAATCCTTCTCTTTTGGGTTTCTTGCACCTCAACACCCGAATTGAAAGGGAGAAGCCTAACCATTGCGGTTTGGGATTTAGATGATCTAAGCCCTTCCTCATTGGTTAGGCCCTCATTGGGGGAGATCTTATCGGGTGAGATTATTGAAACCCTGAAGAGGAAAGGAGAATATACAGTAGTTGAGAGAGAACGTCTACTCTTAGCCCTCGAGGAGCTCCGTCTTGGGACGACCAAGCTTGTCGATGAGGAGACCCGTCTCAAGCTCGGTAAAATGTTAGGGGCTCGATTCATGATATTTGGGGGTTACCAAATCATTGGAGATCAGGTGCGTGTTGACCTAAGAATGGTGGAAGTAGAAACTGGAAAGGTGAGAAAGGCTGTTGAGAAGATCACCTCTGCCACAGATTTGCAAGGATGGATCATCGCTGTTCAAAAGGCAGCAGAGGCGTTTTAATCTATTTCTAAAATCTGCTGGTTAAAAGCAGTCCTCCAGAGAATCCTTTATAGTGGCGTTCACTGAAGTTTTGGGAACTGATGAGATAGGGGTAACTTCTTTGTCCATCATGCATGATAAAACCTTTAAAATAGATCTCTCCGTTAAGGGAGGGGAGGATTTTTCGAGTTGCTCCAAAACCGAGGGAATATCTTTCCCTGCGGCCCTGATGATTTTGTGAGAAGGAAGGGTAATCATTGGAGGTAATGAAGAGAGTCTGAAAGATAGATTTAATGGTTGTTTTTTCGTCAAAAAGATATTTCAAAGCGAATTCACCCACCCATTCATCTCCATGACTATTCTTTCTCTCCGTGATAAGGATAGGAAGGCTGTATAATTCGACATACCATCCATATCCTGGATAATAAGACCAATCCTCTCTATAGTCATATTTGTTTTTTTCCCTAAAAATTCCTTTCAGGGAGAGATCAAAATCCCATTTTTTTCTATTGTAATTTAGTCCCAGACCAATGAGCCAGAGTTCGCCTTCTTTTAAGGTATGTCGATACAACTCATTCGTTCCCCAAATGTCTCGATTGGATTCTTTCCATTTTGACCCTTTATAATAAGCGTAATTGCCAAAGATGCGACACCGCCAGGGAGGGAAGATATCATAATGAATCTCTGCGGTTAAACTGAAGATATCCCCTGGGGAATAATCCTTAATCTGAATGGTTGAATAATATTCTTCTGTTAAATATCCAAAATCGAATTTTCCTCGCCAGAGATAGCCTGCTCCCAGACCCAAAACCCCTCTCCTCCATTCCTTGGCCAGGGAGAGAGTGGGGTTGATATTGAAGCCCTCCCCAAAGGTGTTGATTGAAATCAAGTAAGGATCCATTATGAGAATTTGATCTTTAGCCTTCAGGTTGGTTTTTCCGGTAGGAAGATTAAGATCAAGTCCTATAAGGAAATCGATGGGAAGTTTCCCAATGATTTCATAAGCGAGATTGACTTTGGAATCGAGAACATGACCGAGTGATCGATCCGATCCTGTATAGGGATCCTTATGAGTATAAGCATACCCAGTGAGCAAACCCAAAGAGAAATCTTTGTATTGGGCCTCCAGTGAGAGAGGGAGATAGGATTGCCTTGCCTTATTCCCTTTAGTATCTTCCCACCAGTCGAAATTTATTCCTGAATGCACTTTAAAATCGATGGCCCAAACCCTCTCCATCGAAATCATCAGTGTAAGGGATGTTAAAATCCAAATCCATTTTTTCATAAAGATTCTTCCTCAATCATCGTTATTAATTATTTAGATTACCATTCATCATCGTTGAATTTTTGATGGTTGACGGTCTGGTGTTAGGGTCCTTTTTGTCGCATCTTCTGGAGCCAATTGGTCTGTAAGCGATGTTCTCTCCTTGATGGAGCGGAGCACCGACCGGCTTCTCCCTCTTCCTGCCAAAAGACCGAGTGTATATAATTCCTCTAAGGCCCCTCTTGCCACACAAATCCTTGGATCCTCCCTTAATGCCTTTTCATAATATTCGGCAGCTTTTTCATAGTTTCCTTGATCGCTCGCATCGATCCCCATGAATAAGGCCATTAAAGCTTTGTGATTGGTTGAACACGGCCTCCTTAATTCTTCATTTTCCATTGGGGTGGGCTCAATCTTAAAAAATTTAATCATCTCAAAGAGAAGGTCTTTTTCAATTTTAAATAAATCTTCCATCTCCCCTTTTACCATGGGTTGAGCAATCATTTTTTGTGTTCCGACATCCAGAAGGTTTGCCTGAATCAAAATTGAACCCTCTTTGATCTATCCTCCGATTATCAAACGAGCCCCTAAAAGCCTTCCCACTCTTGGAGTGGTTTGAGAATCAACCATTCCAGAGGCCCCCAATCCCATCTCTTCAACCAGAGCTTGGATTCTAATTCTCTCCACCACTTGAAGTTCTCTGATTTTAAAAAGATCTGTCAAGAGCATTAAAGCCAAGCCTTTCTGAAGGGGAATGAATTCTGATCTTCCTGTTTTATTTTCGAAATAGAGAACGGCAACCGTATTTCTTGCCTCCACAGGGCGAAGGGCCTTTTCTTCTTTTAGTACTTTTTGGGCCCACATTCTAACATCGGAAGTGACCACCTCCCCAGCCCAAGTTGTGCCCATCATCAGAAAAAAGGCCAGACAGAAACTCCATGCTTTCAAGATCATCCTGTTTCTCATCCCTCTTTCCCTATAAATAGACAATATTTAACAATCTTTAAAACTTTCCTGTTAAAATAAGTCCTGCTGAAAAACCTCTATAATTCCGACCTTTCTTAAACTCGGGGTAATTCATCTTATCCGTATGCATCAGAAACCCTTTGGTATAAATCTCTCCTTCCAGAAATGGGAGGAGTCCTCTTGTCAATCCAACTCCCAAAGAGCCCTTCTCCTTGTGACCAATAAATTTGGATGAATTTGAAGGATACTCGTTTCTGGTAATCAAGAGGGCTTGAAGATAAGTTTTTAAAGTCGTTTTATCATCTAAAAATAATTTTAAAAAAAGATCCCCTATCCATTCATCTCCATGACTATTTCGAGTTTCAGTTGAAATGGGTAAGCGTTTCCATTGTTCATAGAGTTGAAGGGGAGGCATATATCCGCCAGGGGATTCTCTTTTGAATTTACTTTTATCCCTAAAGATGTATCGTGCTGTTAATCCAGCCTCCCATTTTTTATCGTTATAATTCAATCCAAAACCAGCAGAGAAAAGGGGTCCTTCCTGATAAAACGTGATATCATCCACTTCATCCTTACCATACCAGGTATAAAGACCGAAGATTCTTGCATACCAATCGGTTAAAAAATCATAACGGATCTCAGCATTCACACTCACCAACTCTCCTGGATCGTAATCCTTTGTATAAAAGGCTTGGTACCCTGCCATGGGTCCCATGTCATGAACCCACTCGAAGACTTTGTTCTGATAATCGTATTTTCCCCTCCAGGCATACCCAGCCCCTAAACCAATTGTGAAATCTCCAAACTCTTTAGCCAAATTTAGGGTAGGATTTATATCAAACCCTGCCCCAAAATTCGTCACGGAAACGAGATCAGGATCCATGATCAGCCGTCTCTCCCTTTGGCTGAGATCGCTTTTACCGGTGGGAAGATTAAAATCCAGACCCATGAGAATATCCATGGGTAACTTGTCCAGAATTTCATAAGAAAGATTCACTTTGGTATCGAGGAAATGGGTGAATGACAGGTTCGAGGATCTTCTCGGATCATAGCTAGTGTAGGCCTCTCCTGTAAGTATCTTCAAAAAGAAGTCGTGATAATGGAGCTCTACACTCAAGGGGGCATAAAGTTGAATGCCTCGATCATGGGTATTATCTCTCCATCCATCATAGTGAATCCCTATCGGGGCTCTGAAATGAATTTCTGCCGCTTGACTTACTCCTAAGAAGATGATCATAAACATAATGATTAAGAAACCACGTTTCATCTTAAATGGACCTCTCTTCATTGGTATGAGAGAAAAAAATGATTCCCTAAATAAATCCTGTTATGCCCTCCCATCCATGAAATATGCCTTAGGGGTAGTAGGTTTGTATGCCTTCTGCTGGGATCGTTGAAGGTTTTCTTTCTCTTTTTGTTGAATCTTCTGGGGTAATTTGATCCGTGACTGAACTCCTGTCTCTCAAGGACCTTAATACCTCACGACTCCTCTTTCTTTCAGTAAAAAGGCGGAGATCTCTTAACTCCTGTAATGCCTCCCGAGCAACCATTATATTAGGATCCAGGGATAATGCCTTCTCATAATAATCTGCTGCCTTCTTATAATCACCGCGATCACTCGATTCTATCCCACGAGATAAGGCCATAAGGGCATTGAGATTGGTTGAAAAAGGCTTTCGGAGCTCTCTTTCTTGCTCAGGAGTCAACTCTATTTTTAAAACTCGAACAATTTGAAAAAGAAGATCCTTCTCCATTTGGAATAGATCTGAAAGATAACCTTCTGTCATTGGTTGTCCAAGAATATTTTGGGTCGTCACATCCAAAGGATAGGATTGAATCTGAATCCTTTCCTCCCTCCCTTGATTTATATTTCCTCCTATCATCCAATGGACTCCCAAAAACCTACCCACCCGTGGTGCTGTATCCTGATCTATCAATCCCGAGACACCAAGACCCAACTCCTCCATTAGAGCCTGGAACTTCACTCTTTCTAAGACCTGAAATTCCTTCAATTTGGATAGGTCGGTTGTGAGCATTAACGATATCCCTTTTTGTAAGGGGTCTAATTCTTTTTGTCCAGTTTTATTATGAAAATAGGGAACGGCTAAAGTATTTCGGGCTGGTGTGGTCTTGAGGGTCTTTTCTTCTTGGATTATTTTCTGGGCCCAAACCCTTATGTCTTTTGTTACCACTTCTCTTGCATGGACCTGAAACAGAGAGGTGGCTCCAATCAAACTGAAGCCTAATAAGCTTAAAAACCATTTCCTTTTCATATCGGTATCCTAATGGGATGGGTTTAAAAAATTATATGCAATATATGGCCATTTCGTTTTGTTGTCAAGAGATTTTTATGACGTCTTTTTTAAGATTTAAAGCTTATAACTTTCTTGACAGGGAGTTTAAAGTATGATTAGCTTTCAAAATACTAAGTCTTATCTATCTAAAAAGGAATGGGAGGCAAGAATGGACATAGAAAGGGTATTGATTGTAGGAGCGGGTTTCATGGGGGCTGGGATTGCTCAAGTTTGTGCCCAAGCAGGGATTCAAATATTTCTTAATGATATTAGCCAAGAGATCCTCGATCAGGCTTTAAACAGTATTTCTTGGTCTTTGGGGAAATTTCATGAAAAGGGGAAATTGAAAGAAGACGTTGAGGTGATTATGAATAGAATTAAGATTCACCTCGATTGGGAGAAGGCCTTACCGGTCGATCTAGCCATTGAGGCTGTCTTTGAAAAGTTAGAGTTAAAAAAGGAAATTTTTAGAAAGTTAGACGAAGTCTGTGACGCAAAAACGATTATTGCCACCAATACTTCAGCAATTCCTATCACTGAAATCGCAGCTGTAACCAAGCGAGCGGAAAAGATCATCGGCCTCCACTTCTTCACTCCTGTCCCGATGATGGAAGTCGTGGAGGTGATCAAGGGAATCACGACATCTGAAGAAACCATGCAGAGAGGGATCGATTTTGTAAGAAAGATAGGAAAGGAGCCTATTCGAGTCGAACGTGATATCCCCGGGTTTCTTTTAAATCGCATCAATCTCGTGGGTTATGTAGAGGCGATTCGATTATTGGAACTTGGGATAGGAACCGTCGAGGATATAGACAAAGGGGTCCGTCTTGCTTTTGGAAGAAGGATGGGGCCCTTTGAGACTGGCGACCTGGTTGGATTGGATGTATCTTTAGGAGCCCTTAATGCCATCTATGAAGAAAGTAAGGATATGCGATTTTACCCTCCCCAACTCCTGAGACGAAAGGTCAAGGCAGGAGAGCTTGGAAGAAAGACCGGCAAAGGATGGTATGAATATACTCAGGGTGGAAGCCAGTCGCATGAGGACCGTTCCTTCCTTTATCCTAAGGGGGAGAATCCCTCCTTAGGATAAAGGAGAAAAGAAGGGTTTAGAAGATCTAAATCAGTCCAGGGGTTTTCGTTCATATTCAGGAGCAAAATAGATATCAAGATGAAAGACGGGCTGGTCCACCCTTTTGTAGTAAAGGGGACAGTGGATGAGTCCTGGTGTGAGATGAACAATCTTGGGGGAGGTGATGACGTGTTTTTCTCCCTCCTCTCCCAAGTAGAGTTCGATTTCAGCCCCCAGAAACCCAATATTCATCGGGTTACTCCCGAGAAAACAGAGGAATTGATCGAAGTCATGTTTATGGGGTTTATCCACCATGAGCATGGGTTTAACCACAGGGACAAGAAACCATCCTACATTGACTCCGTTTCGTTTACCCATTGCGGATTGGACGATGGGGACAGACCCTGGGATTTCAATCGCAATCGGAGTATCGGTGATGTGTTTCCCATATTTTGTTTTTGGCATTTCTCCAGGTTTTATAAGTCTTGGGGCATCCTTAAAAAGTTTTTCATATTTTAGTTTTGCCTTTGCCATGGTTTATTTTCCTCCTTTTCCAATGATTGTTTCTTCTGAAAGCGATCTTTTTTAATTCTATTCGCGCTTAAGAGGCATTTAAATGGATACATTGCCCGACCATGTAACTGCATACATCCGAAGCCAGAAAGGCCACCACAGGGGCAACATCTTCAGGTGTACACAACCGCTTGAGTACCGAGCTCTGTCGATAAGCCTCAACAAATTGGACAGGGGCTTTCTGTACCAGGCCGGTCATGGCTAAGCCTGGGCCCACTGCATTCACAATGATCCCTGAAGCCCCAACCTCCCTGGCCAGTGCCTGGGTAAAGGCCTCAATGCCAGCCTTTGCTGCGCCATAAACAGAAATGGTAGGGATACCCTGTCCACCTGACACGTTGATGATCCTCCCATAATGCCGTGATAGCATATGGGGCAGAACCGCTTGGGCCACATTCATCTGGCCGTAAAGATTAACCTGAATATCAAAGTCCCAATCGTCCTTCGTCATCTCAAGAAAGGGTTTCAACTCACTGCTTGCCCCTGCATTATTGACCAAAATATCGATCTTGTTGAATTGATTCAGTGCTACCCTGACCATTTCCTCAACTTCTGTCCTTTTTGTGACATCTACTTTCACGGCCAAGGCCTTTTGACCTATGGCTTCGACTGCAGAGGCTGTCTTTTTAGCCCCTTCAAAATCGATATCCGCAGAGATGATGTCACATCCCTCCTTTGCTAAGGTCAAGGCGATAGCTTTCCCATAGCCGATTTGGCTGCCAGTTCCGGTCACCAGTGCCACTTTTCCTCTTAAACCCAGATCCATCCTCTCCTCCTTTCATATTTTTAGGGATTATCTCCCATTCACAAGTTAAACCCAGAAGGGTTCCATGTCTTTGATCACATAGCTAAGACCAAGTTCTTGTAATTTTTCCCGAGTAGGGATTCCTTTCATTGTCCACCCTCGCAGTTGATAGTATTCATCAAGAAATTTTTCTAACGATCTCACCCTTTCTCCTTCTCCTGGGGCTTCTCGGGTGTGAAGAGGTTCGGTCTGAAATCGTTGGGGAAGGGTGTCATGTTGGCGATTAAAACCATCTCGGACATTAAAGGCGCGATCCAGGTTCCAGACCCTCTCGCCAACCTTCCTTAAATAATTCCAATCAGAAAATTCTTCAATGCCGGTAACCGCTGTGAGCATCTTCCCGAAAAGCTTTGGATACCAATCTCCGCAGCTGAAGACAAAGGCACAGACAATTCCCACTTCTAAGCCGGCGTTGTTTTGATTATAAATCACAATATCTGCCTTTCCCTCCTCCGTAAAACGATCCACTGCCCTTGGAATGGGCATCCCCCATTCCTGGAAGGCTAAAGATCCATTGCCATGACTTCCACCAATATTTGAAGTGGCATAGCCAAAGCCTGTAGCCTTAAGCCCTCGTGGTTCATAGCCTGCCAGTTCCAATCCTTTGGATTGCATCGCATAAGCCTCTGCCCCTTTTCCAATGATCTTTGCTGCTTTCAAGGTGCCTTCAGCCAGGACATTGCCAAACCCTTCCCTCTTCCCAATTTTCTTGATCAGACTAATCATCGCAGAGTGATTACCATAGCTCAATTCTAATCCATCTGTGTCCTCTTTGGTTAGGATACCTTTTTCATAAAGTTCAAAAGCAAATCCAATGGTCACCCCTGTACTGATCGTATCCATCCCTAAATCGTCGCAGAGTTGATCTGCCGCAATGGTTGCTTCAATATTGTTGCTATCGATTGGACCCGAAAAGGCCCAGTAGCTTTCATATTCTGGACCCTCACTCTTTGCACCCGCATAGGGTCCATCCGGAACCACATGAACCTTACCACATCGAATCGAACAGCTATAGCATCCGACATCGGCAATCCTCATCCTTTTAAAGGCCTCGGGAGACATCTTCTCATAACCGATCAATTGCCCAAAGCGATAATTCCGAACAGGATAAACCCCGAGCGAATTTCTTGTCATTGCCCCCTCCGTTGTGCCGAACTCTTTATTATAGGAGTAATCCTTACTTGCTTTCATGATTTCGAATTGTTCTCTAACAAGCACACGGAATCTTTCAGGATCGTGAACGGATAAGTTCCTCTTAGCCTGAATCGCTATGGCCTTTAATCTTTTAGATCCCATGACTGTCCCTACCCCACAACGACTGGCTGTTCTTCTTCCAGCAACAATGGAGGCATATTTTACGAGATTTTCTGCAGCAGGACCGATGCAGGCTGTACGAAGACTATGGCCATGCTGGTTTTCAAGCCATTGCTGGGTTTGGGCCGTGTCTTTTCCCCAGATCTCCCCTGCATCCATGAGCTTAGCTCCTTCAGGAGTGATGTAGAGATAAACAGGTTTATCAGATTTTCCTTCAATCAGAATGAAGTCATAACCAGAAAATTTCATCCAAGCTCCAAAGTCCCCTCCACAATTGGCACGGGCATAACACCCGGTGAGGGGGCTTTTGGTACAGGCTATCCATCTGGCCACCCCTTGTGCCTGGGTTCCGGTCAGGACACCTGTTGAGAGGATCAGTTTATTTGCCTCACTCAAAGGGTCTACATGGGGAGAAAGCTCATCATAAAGATATTTAATCCCGAACCCCCGGCCTGCAATGAAATCCATGACCACCTGAATGGGTAGAGGTTCATCCACGGTCGTTCCTTTTGAAAGGTTAACCCGTAAAAATTTCCCTGCATATCCCTTCATCTTTTTACCTCTTCATCCTTCTGCCCTTCTTAAAGAGGGCTAAATTTCACAGAATAGGTTTTTATAATTGAAGTGCTTCTCTTTCTTCGGAAGTGAGTGTGGATATAAAATTTTTAAGTTTCGCTTCACCTTTTGGTGTAACAAATGCTTTTCCACTTTTAATCTCCAAATAACCCATCAACTCCAACTCCTCACTCAATATCTGAACCATTATAGGACTTAAGGCAGGGTAAATTCCTTCGATTTGATCCCTTGAAAACTCATACAGGATCTTATCCGCTTCTATTCCTGGTTTGAGTAAAACTTTACTCAATATGCACATCTGTCTTCTAAAGTAAGGGGTTGCATCCCCCTTATCACTTAAGTCGAAGGCCTCCAGCCTCATGACCATCGAAGTCCGAGTGTCTCCACAGATTACAGTGGGGGTCCTTCCCACCCTCCTCTCCTTCTGGGGAGGCCAGTTGAATGCCTCTTGAGGGGTTAACCTGGCCATGTGATAGGGAGGTTCAACAATTGTTTCCAATACATTTCTGAACCCGAGGCCATCATATTTCTTAAGGCTCGGGTCCTTTCTACTTACCGGTGCATACCAGAATGGGTAATAGTATCCATGGGTGACGATTCTTGGTCCTGCAGCACAGAGAGGCATCATCCTTGGAATCAGAATGAATGCCATATGGGGACAGATCCTGCCGATATATTTTTCACCATCATAAATAAATTCATCTCCTACTTTATGTTGAAAGTGACAAGGATACTTCTCTTCATCTCCTAAAAATCCTACCACGGTTGCCTTCACCTGAAACATAAGGACCTCCTTTGTTCGATTTAATGGGATGGGTGATAGGGACTCAAGGGAATGCCTCCTGACACCAACAGGGTTTCACCGGTGATAAAGGCCGAGAGTTCTGAAGCTAAAAAAAGGGCACACCCTGCTATGTCTTCAGGAGTCCCAACTCTCTGTAAGGGTACTTTATTCTTGCCAATTCCTTCAAAAAAGGCCTCTTTCTCTTTTTCTGTCAGGGATCCAATCATGGAATCATAAAAAGAGGTTCGGATAGGGCCTGGCAGAATGGCGTTTACATTGATATGATAAGGGGCCAAGGCGAAGGCAAGATCAAAGGTAAAGCCAAGAATCCCTGCTTTTGCGGTGTTGTAATGGATCACATGAGCAGGCGGATAAATTGCCCCAATTGAAGAGATATTAATGATCTTTCCATACCTTCTTTTCTTCATATGAGGAACAACAAATTTACAAAAAAGAAAATTGCTTTTTAGATTTAAGGCAAGAACATGATCCCAATCTTCTTCGGTAACCTCCTCGATAGGTGGAGTTGGATGCATTCCACCTGCATTATTCACCAATATATCCAATTTGCCAAATTTTGCGATCACTTTCTCCACAGTTTCACGAACCTGATCCATTTGGGTCACATCACATTTTAAGGCCATGCCTTCTCTTCCCTTCTTCAATATCTCTCCCAAGGTGTCATGGGCTTCTTTCATGCTGATGTCGGCGAGGGCTACAGTACAACCCTCCTCTGCAAATTTAAGGGCCATCCCCCTTCCCATTCCTTTTGCTCCTCCTGTAATCATGGCCACCTTATCTGAAAGTAACATTTTCTCCTCCTTTCTTCCTCTTTCCCATTCCTGATTTCTCACAGAAATTTAGGATTTCATAAAAATCATAAGCATTGGCTAAACATGGGTTAGCCTTTATCCTTTGTATTTGCCCAGCGAGGTATGGCTTCGTATAGGGAGGTAAAAAAACATGATCGAATGTCGAAAATGAACAATATACCGTTTTAAAAGTTATTCTCTTCTTTCCCATAAGAGGGCAAGACATAATCTCCTTCTTTGGGATAATCAGGATAGTCAGGGGGAATGTAGGCTGTCCAATCGGCAACCGTATTTGGATCCAACATCTTTTTAATCTTCCTCAACCAGACATCGTAATGGTCATAAAGATGTCCCCAGTTCTGATGGACATGGGTGACCGGTTCAATCTGGAGGCAGCCCCCTCGTGAGGGGATTCCAAATCTTTTAAATTGGCTCCTTGGATCAAATAGCTCATTAATAAATTCTCGGGCTGCTTTAAGAGAGAAGGGATCAAAGGGATCATAAATAGCTGTGGAAATCCCTTGTGCTCCTATTGAAAGATGTTCCTCTGGTCTCCAGGAGACCATCCTCTTTTCTATACTTCCAACTGGCATAAAGGCCCCACTTTTTTCATATTTTTCCTTGACTTTACCTTCCAGGAGGGCCAATCTCTTTAACATGTCAGGGGAGCCATCCGGACTGGATGAGGATGGGAGAAAGTCTCCTGTCGCCCTGAGGTTTACTCCTGTTGACCAAATAATATCGGCAAAGGCCCTTGCCAGACTTCTTTGGTTATTATACTGAGGAAGAAAAGACCCTCCCCATTTTTCAGTGATGGCCATAATCACTTTTTCTTTATATTCAATCTCTCTTTGGGATTGACCCCCTATGACCAAGACGACTGAGTTTTTAAATAGATCTAATCCCTCTCTCTGGTCTGGATCTGCATTCTGCATCTTTTGAATCATTGCCCAATGTTCATCATTCCCTTCTGGGATGACCTCAGCACCGATGATTCCAATTCCCAAAGCATATAATATTTCTGCACGACAAAACTCAGCCGCTGCCTCCAGGGTATCATCCAGATTACGAAAAGTTGGAATAAATACCTTATACCCATTCAGCACGTCATCCAATTGTCCGAGGGAGAGAACCTCTCCTGGTTGTTTGGTCTGTTCCCACTCAGGAGGGCCATACCATGGATAGAGCTTTACACTTGCCTTTGTAATGATACCATGGCCACCATTGGCTCCTGTTCTACCTCTCAATATGCCTCTTAGGCTAAAGCCCGGGCCATCCGCTGAGAAAAGATCTTCACCATTCTCACCTGTTCCCATTCTAAGAACCTCCCCAGTCGGAAGGACCCATTCAACGCCGAGGACATTGCGGCCATAGCCACTGGTAAAGACCATTGTATGCTGACATCCATGGTGGCAGCATTCAGCAGCAATAACCCCGGCACTATATCCAACCCCTATTCTTCCTGTATAAAGGCCAAATTTTGCTGCCTCTAATTGGAGCCTATAAACAGAAACGTAGGGTTCCACGACTGCTCGCATATTTTTAGCATCGATTTCCAAGATTCGATTCATCCTTCTGAGGTCGAGGAGGATTCCCTTTCCATGAAGAAGCGATAGAGAGAGATATTCAAATCCTGAAGAGAAGGCTTTAAATAGAATTTGGTATTGATTACATACCCTAACAATTGCCTGAATTTCCTCCGTCGTGGCAGGGAGAAGAACAGCTGATGGTCGTACTGAATGTTTTTCATCGAAAAAGAATTTATTCCCCCATACTTGATTATAGGTATCGAGGATTTCAGGCTCCTGAGTGATATATTCAGGCCCTACGATGTCTTCGAGTGCTTGATACGCTTCCTTAGGCAGTTTCATAGAGAAGCCTCCTGGTCTTATTCAATTCTATTTCCCTCAGATGCTACTTTGGACGATCTCGATGAGGTCATAGGCTTCAATTTTATCCCCTGTCTCTTTGATGGCGTTTAAGAAATTCCTTTTACACCAAGGGCAGGCACTCACGATGGCCTCGGCCCCAATAGATCTTGCCTCTTTGAGCCTCTCGGAGGCAGTCCAGATAGCAAAGTCAGGATAGGCATCAATTACTCCCCCCCCAGCACCACAGCACCAGGCATATTCTTTAATACGGTACATCTCAACGAAATCAATCCCCGGAATCCTTCTCAATATTTCCCTTGGGGGTTCATAAACACCATTGGCACCTCGTCTATATTTCTTTGGTGGATCGTGAATAATCATTGGACCCAACCCCTTTTTCTCCTTCCCCTGCCAGTGGATCCAAGGTTCTCCCAACCTTCCCAGGTGGCAGGGGTCGTGATAGGTTACTTTCAAAGGGACCTTTTTATTGAATTTGATTTTTCCTGTTTTGATTAAAAGTTCAAGGTATTGGGTGATATGGAATATCTCAATCCCCAGCTTCTTACCGATTTTATCATAGAGGACTTTGAAAGAGGCATAACAATCAGAACAAGGAGTTACCAGAGTTTTTACCCCAGCAGTCTGAAATGCCTCTCGCTGATGCTCTGCATATTTCATCAGTTCCCCCACATATCCCAATTCATAGGCGCGTCCTCCACAACAAACCTCTTCTGCTCCTAAAATGCCAATGTCCACATTTGCCTTCTGAAGGAGGTTTAATCCAGCCCGGGCCACTGGCCATAATTCTTTATCGAAAGAATACCGACACCCCACATGATAAATGACATCGGCCTTCTCCTTAGTAAGGTTTTTAACGTCAAGCCCTTTCGCCCAATTTCCCCTATCCGCCTTCAAAGACTGCATCATGTTATCTTCTTTCTGAAGGCCTTCGATTACACTCATATGGGCAGGGATCAATTGTCCCTCCTCAACGCACTTCATTCTAAGTTCTTGCATCAATTGGAGGGGTTCTAAATCTTGCTGGACCTTACAGGAGATATCACAACTGCCATCCATATGACATTTATAAAGGATATCTAAAAAGGTATCGGTTATTTCTATTCTCTCTAAGAGAAGGGAATAGGCCATGTTGAATTTTCCACTGGCTGAGAAGGCATGCCAGTGGTACCTTGAAATGGAAGGACAGCCCTCCATAAAATTTGTATTTCGAACATATCGATAGGGAATCCATTTACAATATGAACACCTCGTGCATCTCTGCATATCATGGACATAATCTTGCCAGGCCATTACCTAACTCCTCTGTATATTTGCGGCAGGTTAAAGGATTTCAATGACGTTTTTATTTCTAATTTTAGAAACATAGTTTTCCAGGATTGAGAATTCCGTTTGGATCGAATATTTGTTTGATCTTTTTTTGCATGGCCAGAGTCCCTCTGGCCTTAGAATAGGCCACTTCCTTCCATCCCCCATATGGTCTTGAGAAGAAACCTCCGTGATTGGCGATCTCTTTGCTTGCCTCAAGGATAAATTTCTTAGTCCCTTCGATTTCATTTATCTGATTTGGGTTAAAATAGAGATTGAATTCACAGTGACAACTGGTTCCCTGAACGATGGGTTGAATGTAAACGCCTATCTCTTCTGATGGAAAACCATAAAGGGAGGACAGATTGGATATTGTATGAATAAAACGGGGCGTCTTATCCAAAGTGGTTAAAAAGAAAAGGTCTTGAAAACCTCCCTTGAATCTCATCTTCCAGTATGGTTCGGTTGAGGGGCGGGAGAGCAGTTTTAGAAGATCATCAGCTTTTACCCCAAATATTTGATCTTGAGGGTGGAGGTGACAGGATTGAGCCATCATGCGAAAATCAGTCTCTTCAAATTCCACTTTTTCTTTAGGCAATATCCCATATCCCTCGAAACTGGTAAATAAGATCCAGGATGGGAAGAGATTTCTTAATTTATTTATTTCATCAGGTTCATGGGTCAGGAGGCAGGCAAGATTAAGACCATTCAATATGAAGAGGGCACCACTCAACCTGAATCTTGTAAAAAGGTAACCCAATTCTAGGAGGGGCTCAATGTTTTCGGAGGGAACCAGAAGGGCTCGGCTTATCTCAGATAGGTAGCTACATTTTAGTGTGGCCCATGTGACCATGCCAATCGTTCCCTGAGCCCCTGAGATCAAACGCTGAAAATCGATATGACTATGGCCAAAGGGATTCATCTGGAATCTTCCCATTTCCCATTGTTCTTCTACCGTATCAGGACCAGAGGCCTCTCCAGTCCTGAATTTATCTCCTGTCCCAAAGATGACCTCAGCACAAAGAAAAGGATCCGTACTATCCCAATGATGACTCGGTCGAATGATCGGTTCTCTCTCCAAGGTACTGCCGATCACTGATTTAGACCTGCGTGGAAGCAATGGCATATAGGCACATAATCTGTGTTTGGCTAATTCAGATTGGAGTTCTCCATAGGTGACCCCCGGTTCGATCATGGCGATCTTATTTTTAGGGTCAATTCTAATTATTCTCTTCATTCGACTTAGATCGACGATGATCGCCCCATCGATCCCTGGGACCGTATCCCCTCTAAAATGGGGGGGGCCAGAGCTTATCGGAATAAGGGGGGTCTGAGTTTTATTTGCCCATTGGATGATTCGCTGGACTTCATCTGTATTCGCAGGTCTAACGATTCCCTTCGGTTTGATGCGTGGATTAAAACTTAAGTCTTCTGCGTATTCGTCAAGAAAGGTTGGATGATCAAAGACATATTCACTCCCGACAATTTTTTCAAGTTCTAACTCCGCCATCCGCAACCCCCGACAGGATTTTAAAAGGAGACTTAGATTCGTAATGCTTCACTCATTCGTGGAATTAGGCAGGGATCTCGGAGAAAATTTTATAGCGGAAACCTCAGCTTGCCCCATAACTCCAGAATTCCTTATACATTTGAAGGCTGTCATGAGTTGGATGAAATGACTTTTACCCACCCCTTTTTGAAGTGCTCCGCTTTATAAAATTTTCGGAGATATCCCTGCCTGATCCTAACAGGGTTCCCCACTTCAGTGATGCATTACTTAGATTCTTATCAAACGTGATTAAGTTTTACTCTCTTCAGAAGGCTTCCTTCCATTTTTCTAAAAATTCCATCCGGTGTAGTTAAAGTGATTCCGAAATCCACTACCAAATCTTTGATGATGGGAAATCCCCTTAATGGCTCAACCAGGAGGTGTTCTCCAGGGTTAAGAGGTCTTGAGCAGGTTTGGATCCCTTTTCCATCTACCATCATAAGGCAGGACATACACCACGAACAGCCACAACAATAGTCCCGAAAGGATAATGTTTCATCAAGGTTGTCTCGGACATACTTTATCGCACTTAATAATAAAAGCCCTTCTCTCCACGGGAGGTTATAATTTTGATATTTTGGTTTAAGATCTATACTGGGATCGTATCTGAATATTTTTAATGAAATCGGTTCGATCTTCATACTCACTCTCCAACATTGAGTTTCGTGATGATGACAGGAGTGGTGCTTAATTCCATGGCCCCATCTTTTTTAAGTACCTGGGTATGTTTGAGCCAGGCTGGATCAGTCTCTGGGTAATCTTCACGATAATGGGCACCTCTGCTCTCTTTTCTAAAGAGGGCTGATCGGACGATCATTTCTGCAACATCCAACATATATGGAACTTGAATGGACTCTACCCATCCAAGATTGAATCTCATTCCTTGAGGAGCACGTATCTTAGGAAGATCATTTTTTCTAATAGAATCGATCTCTGATAAAGCCTTCAAAAGCCCAGTTTCTGTTCGGGCCACTCCGACATATTCCGCCATAATGGTAGCCAATCTATCCATCAATATCTTTGGAGCGATTCCTTGATTTTTGAAGAATCCCAATAGCCTTTCATGTTCCTCTTTAACGATCGTTTGTTCAGATTCAATCCAATTCGATTTCTTTGCAAATTCTCCTGCATATCTTCCGGCCCTTGCACCAAAGACGATAATTTCAACCAGAGCATTTCCACCCATTCGATTGGCTCCATGAACCCCACCTGAAACCTCCCCTGCTGCAAAAAGCCCTTCTATATTGGTCTCACCTCTTTCATTAATTCGAACCCCTCCCATAAAAAAGTGAGCTCCGCCCGGGGTAAATTCGATTCTCCATTTTTTTGGATCAGGATCCTTGACGCTCATCGCCTTGATCAATTTCCATCTTTCTTTTGCGATTTCTACAGCGAGGGAAAGTTTAAGCTGTTCCTCAATCTCCTCACTCGAAAGAGGAGACACGGTAAGATCGATGTAGACTCCTCCTCGTTCCGTTCCTCTTCCTTCTTTAATCTCTTTGTAAGCGAGCCTTTGAATCGCGTCTCTTGGAAGGGGTAATTTCATGAATTCCTGACCGAGTGCATTCACATATTTTCCTCCACACATACTGACGAGCAGGGCGGGGTTGCCCAGAAGCCAGGGAGGATAGAGTTGATTGCCAGTGAACTGAACCATCTCCATATCAATCAGCTCTGCGCCGATATGATAGGCTAAGGCATAACCCATTCCGGTTGCATGACCATGCATCCCAAACGGGGCATTGGTAGAGTGGGGGTACAGTTCTCCCAAACCTCCTGAGGCGAGAATCGTTGATTTAGCTTCGATGACAAAGAAATCACCGGTCCTGATATTGAGAACAGTCGCTCCAATAACCTTCTTACCCGCCATGAGTAGTTTGGTGGCAATAGCATCCTCCATAGGAGTGACATTGGGGTGACGTTCAAGCTCATTTCTTAAGGCTGCCATGTAAGTGACCCCTGGGATATAGTGTCCCCTTGGGAATGAGGGCCCATCTTTAGGGGCATCAGGGGATTGCCCCCCTCCATGTGCCTTCTTGGCGAAGGTAAGCATCTTTGCTCCCCATTGGACCAACTCTTCTGCTCTTTGGGGTCCTTCCTCGACTAAAACCTCTATGAGGTTTTGATCATTTAAATAGCATCCAATTTGAATGATATCTTTAAAAAGATAATGGGGCCTGTCTTCTGGATGGGAGACCCATTGCATTCCCCCATTGGCCATTGAGGTCAGGCCACTCTTTCCAATGGGCCCTTGATTGAGGATAACAATACTCAGTTCCGGGTAATTCCTCGCCACTTCAATGGCTGCCCGTGCTCCAGCCCCCCCTGCACCGATCACCAATACATCCGTTTTGATTTTCATTAAAAATCACCCCTCAAATCTCTCTATGGGCTCCCTTTAGGCCTTTCTAATATTACCATAATCATTGAGTGGAGCAATTATACAAAAGTAGAATTTCTAATCAAGTCCTATCTTTCTTTCCCTTTTCTTTTTATTGGTCATAGGGTTCCTCTAAGTCTGGGATCGAGGGCATCTCTTAATCCGTCTCCCACCATATTAAAGGCAAATACCACTAACATAATGGCTGCACCAGGTGCAAAAGAAAGTATAGGAAGCTTCATAAGGTATCGATAGCCTTCATTCACCATCGCTCCCCAGGCTGCTCCAGGGGGTTCAATTCCGATTCCCAGAAAACTGAGACTGGCCTCCGCCAGGATCAGAAATCCCAACTGTAGGGTGATGACCACGATGATGGGTGGGAATGCATTTGGAAGGATATGTCGCACCATAATACGCAGACTTCCAGAACCCATGGCTTGTTCAGCCAGAATGTAATCATTTTCTTTAATGGTCAGGGCCATTCCACATGTCACCCTGGTATAGACCGGAACGGTAGCAATCCCCAATGCTAAAATTACATTGTGAATTCCTCCCCCTAACAGGGCTGCAATTAAAAGGGCCAGGACAATCATGGGGAAAGGCATAAAAACATCTGTAAGCCTCATAATGATCATATTGATCAATCCCCCAAAATATCCTGCGATGATTCCAAGGGTGATCCCGATGGATGCTGAAATGGCCATGGATGAGAACCCTACGATCATCGCTGTCCTTGAACCATAGATGAGCCGACTTAGTGTATCTCTGCCAATCGCATCTGTTCCAAGGAGATGATCCTTTGAGGGTTGAAGTAGAATATTGTTTAAGTCCTGTTGATATGGATCGTAAGGCGCCAACCAGTTAGCAAAGAATGCCGTAAAACTAAAAATCAATAATATGAATAATCCGAACATGACCATTCTGCGTTGAAAAAATACTCTACAGAAACGTCTCCATTCGCTGATATGGGGAGGGGCCTCAGAGGGACCTAACATGGTGGTTTTTTTTGCTGACATGATTTAAATTTTACAATTCCTTTGGTACAATGAATGGTGAATGATATATGATGAACAATAGAAATAGTAGACCTTCTCTCGTTCAATGTTCCTTTTTGGGTGAAGAGTTACCCATACTTTATCCTTGGATCAAGCCAGCCATAGGAGATGTCAACAATCAGATTTGCAAATACGACCATCGCTGCAAAGATGAGAGTACAGGACTGAACCACTGCATAGTCCTGGGCAAAGATACTAGTGACCATCAAATAACCGATCCCAGGAATAGAGAACACCGTTTCGACAATCACTGAACCGCCAAAAATCCAACCAAAATGTAGTCCAAGAACGGTAATAACCGGGATAAGACTATTTTTTAGAGCATGCCTTAATACGATTAATCTTTCTCTTAACCCTTTAGACCAGGCCGTGCGAATAAAATCTTGCCTGATCACCTCGAGCATGCTGGATCTCATCTGGCGTGCTGTAGCAGCTAAAGCTCCAATAGAAAGGCATATCACAGGCATGATTGCCTGTTTGGTGCTCATCCAAAAATCCTTTAAAGGTGATGTATAACCGATGATGGGCAACCAATTGAGCTTAAGGCCAAAAATGTAAATCATCAATATCCCAAGCCAGAAGATAGGCACGGTTATTCCAATATAGGTTAATGGGGTGACCACCCTATCTGCCCATTGACCCCGCCTTATTGCAGCAAGCAGTCCTGCCAGGATGCCTAAGAATGTACTTAGGAGGAAAGCCATTAGACCTAAGTGGATCGTTACAGGGTATCGTTCAAGAAGTAGCCTGCTTACAGGCTGATTGTAGAAGATTGAATCTCCGAAGTCTCCTCTAACCACTCCGTAGACCCACTTCACGTATTGCACCCATATCGGTCTATCCAATCCAAACTGGTGGCGTAACTTTTCAATCCCTTCCTCTGATAAGCTGGAGAGCTGTTGGCTTTGACCGAGATAGATCACCAGTGGATCACCCGGGAGAAGTCGCATGGCTAAGAAAATAACAAGGGTAACCATGAAAAGTACAAATAGGGTCTGGATCAGGCGACGGATAATATAGGTGGTCATCTTATCCTTATACCCTAATCCTAAGCCAAATAATTTTAAACAGGACTCTTTTAAATGCAAGGGTGACCCAGGGATTTATAAGTGTTATCCCCTGAATCACCCTTGTTTTAATAACCAATCCCCTACTTCTTCTCTATCCAGTCGTTGTTGATCCACCATTAAGTCCAGTCCACTTCTTTATAATAATTGGAATGGACTTAGGTT
>JBBIRT010000005.1:0-6170 GCA_037441725.1 Deltaproteobacteria bacterium
CCTTCCCATGCCTGCCTATCATCTGGCCAAGATGGAACACCCTTATGTGACCTTGCCCTCAGAGGGAAAAAGAGGGCTTGTCCTTAATTTTTCGAGGGGATGTCTCTGGGACTGCACCTTTTGCTCTGAATCGGCCTTCTATAAAAAGACATGGAGGAGAAGGAGTCCAAAGTTGATTGCAGATGAACTCCAACTCCTCAAAGAAAAATATAATCGGGATATCTTCTATGTAGGGGATAATACCTTCAATGTTACCCGAGAGCAGGGAATCGGATTTATCGAGGAGATGTTGAAACGGAAGACAAATCAACATTTTTGGCTACAGTCCCGAGCGGACCTCATTATTCGGGATGAGGATCTCTTGGATGGATTCAGAGAGGCTGGAGTCTATCAATTCATGATCGGGTTGGAATATCATTCTCATTCCATCCTAAAGGATATTCGAAAGCGACATACCGTCGAGCAGGCCCGAAAGGCTATGGAACTCCTGAAAAAACATAAGCTGATGGTCATGGCCACCCTGCTCATCGGCCATTGGGGTGAAACTGAAAAGGACCGTAAGGAATTCTTTAAGTTCTTTGGAAAATATGTTGACCATTTTGGTTTAAACATCATCACCCCTCTTCCTGGCACCCCCCTTTTCTATCAAATGAAGCAACTGGGAAGAATCAAAGATTGGGATTATCGAAATTATGACTACCTTCATGCGGTGATGTCTGCAAAAGAGGTGGATGATTTAGAACAGATCAATCTCATCTATCGAGATATTATGAGGCGTTATTATTGGCGCCCTAGGGAAATGTTAAAAATCTTTTCTCCCAATCCAATCCTAAGACACCATCATCGCTATTACATCACCAAGGTTGCTTTCAACATTATGATGCACGAGGTCTTTGGGACACCGATCTGGGTTCAACCCAATTACCAAGAATATAAAGACTACTTGGTTGAGAGAGGAGAAGCCCTCCCCAAAGAGTTGATGGCTTTGGCCAGATAGTCAAACCATTCTCTCTGTAAAGCAATCCTCCTTCTTGGGATAAGGGCGATGGGGGCAAACCTTAACGTATAAGATCTTTCTGTAGGATCATTAAAGGTGAGGTTGAAGAGAACGGTATCAGTTCCATAATAATTGTCACGGGTAAGAAAAATCTTCTCCATTTTGGAAAAGGGAATTTCTAAATGGATCTTTTCCCTTCCCCTCCCTTCCGGTGCCTCAAAATAAAACTTTTCGGCTCTGACCCAAATTCGACCTTTTCTCCTCGTCCCTTTGATTGGAAGTCCTCCATAATAAAAAGCCTTACAAGCTCGTGGAGTCATACATTTCTATATATCACAAAAGGTCAGGTTCATCAATAAAGCGAAAACCCCCTATTTGAAATGGTCCGCTTTATAAAATTTTTCGAGATATTCCTGCCTGATTCTAATAGGATTCCCACTTCAGTGATGCATTACGATCGTTTATCAAATTCTCTTGATATTAGAGGAATGATATGGCAAGCTTTGTCCTGGATCAGAGATTGAGTGGGAAAGGGGATAGATCTCATCTCCCTATCATTATAGGGATCTGATTAAAGTGGAGCAATCCCATATTAAATTTTACCCTCTTGGGCCTGTTGAAGAAATCCTTCGGCAGGTTTTAAAGAAGGGAGGAATAATCGTAAGGAGGAGCCATTGGAGAAGAGATTTGAGGAATTAAAACAGCAAAGAGCAAAGCGTGTAGCTGACGCCTTGCAATTGAGGGTACCCGATCGTGTTCCTCTTGAAATTGCCTTTGGATATTTTCCTGCAAAATATACTGGAGTTTCCTGTGAGGCCGCTTATTACGATTATGATCGATGGTTAGAAGCTTGCAAAAAAACGGTCCTTGATTTTGGGGCAGACGTGAGTAGTGTCCAGCCCTTCTTTCCAGGAAAGGTCTTAGAGCTGATCGACCCCAAAAATATGATGTGGCCTGGTCATGGAGCTTTTGGAACCCACCAATTTATTGAGGGCGAGTTTATGAAGGCCAATGAGTATGAAATGCTCCTAAAAGATCCAACAGATTTTATACTAAGGCTCTATTGGCCAAGGGTTTCAGGGGCAATGGCCCCTTTTAATAGGATGAATTCCTTTTCTTTGCCCGCAGGTGGTTTTAGAGGCATATTCTCATTGGCTGAGGCTTTGAGTCTCCCCGAAATGGCCAAGGCTATAGAGAGACTCCAAGAAGCAGGAAAGGAGCTTATCAAATGGAGATCCAAATTGGTTGCTTTTGATCAGGAGATATACGACTTGGGTTTCCCTCCATTTGTCGGGAACCTGACCCTTGCACCCTTCGATGTCATATCAGACAATCTGAGGGGGATGAAAGGAACCATGTTAGATATGTATCGCCAACCTGATAAACTCCTTGAGGGGGTAGAGGCAATATTGAAAAGGATATTAGAGAATATCCCGCCAGCCATTCCAGGTGCTGTAAACACGGTTGCCATCCCACTGCACAGGGGATCTGAAGGTTTCATGTCAATCAAGCAATTTGAGAAATTTTATTGGCCTACCCTAAAAGGTTTAATTTTAGGTCTGATCGAAAAGGGACTTACCCCGCTCGTCTTTTATGAAGGGGATTATACCTCCAGATTAGAATATTTGAGAGAACTTCCAAAAGGTAAGATTTTTGCACATTTTGATACAACGGACATGTTTAAAGCCAAAGAAATCCTTTGTGGGCATACCTGTATCAGTGGAAATGTCCCCTGCTCTCTCCTCCAGTCAGGAACTCCCGATGATGTAAGGGCCTATGCTAAAAAGCTCATTGATATCTGTGGAAGAGACGGGGGGTTTATCATGTCCACCAGAAGTCCTGTGGATGATGTGAGACCTGAAAATTTAAAAACTTTAATTGACTTCACCATTGAATACGGCGTATATTAGGCATTACCCCATCTGGAGGCAATTCATGATTGATTTACATACCCATTCTTTCTTCAGTGATGGAGAGCTTTCTCCAGCGGAATTGGCCCGGAGGTTTGAGGAAGGAGGCTATCAGGCCTTTGCGATTACCGACCATGGAGATTATTCAAATATCGATCTCATCATCCCCCGACTGGTTACCTTCTGCGAAGAGATGAACCATCGGAATGGAATCCGGGTTATCCCAGGGATTGAATTGACCCACATTCCTCCTTCGTTAATCCCAAGTCTGGTGAAAAGAAGCAGAGATTTAGGGGCAAAATTGGTTGTGGTCCATGGGGAGAGCATTGTTGAGCCTGTAGCCCCAGGGACCAATCGAGCGGCCATTGAATCTAAGGTGGATATCCTCGCTCATCCTGGCCTCATTACAGAAGAAGAAGTAAGGTTGGCCGAGGAGAACTCAGTCTTTTTGGAAATCACATCACGAAAAGGCCATTCCTTAACGAATGGCCATGTGGCCCAATTGGCAAAAAAAATTGGAACGCCATTGGTATTAAACAGTGACACCCATTCCCCGAATGATATCTGGCCAGCCGCTCGTTTACATGAGATTGCGAGTGGGGCAGGCTTGACACTGGAAAATTTTCATTCCATGATGAACAATGCTGAAAAGCTTGTGGAACGATACTTGCCTGGGTCTGGATTCTAAGTCAACTCCATCCAATTTTATGAGACCTATGAAAAAATATTTAAAAAGACTTTTTCAGAGGTCTCTTTATGAGAGCTCTGAAAAACTTCCAAGAATGAATGGAGAGGTGTCATTCCAAAACTTTTGAATGCAGACGTTTAATTTATGGGTACTCGTCGCCACTGCTAAAAATAGTGTAATTTCATTATGTTTCGAAATTTGTGCCTTAATATTAAAGGTATCTGCTCAAAAGTTTTTCCATCACCCTCTCCATTCTATATGGCTTAAGATACTTTTTCAGAGATCTCTTTATAAGAACTTGACATTGAATGAGAAGATTGATATCTTCAAATGAAATTTTTATAGAAAGGAGGGGTAGAGAGAAAAACATTATTTGATAAGATCAAACCTTTTTGAAAAGGAGGGAAAAAAATGAAAAAGAATTTAGTTGTATTATTGGCTTTCCTTTTTATCTTCAGCACCGTTATTGGGAGTGATATTAAACCAGCAGCCTCTGCACCAAAAGGCACAATAAGGATCGCAACGACTGATTTCTCTTATGAATCAACTGATCCAATTTTCTTCGAATCCTTTTGGGGATGGGCGATGTATGATCCCCTATTGATGTTCGACCCCAAGGGAAATGTCATTGGATCAGTAGCTGAGAGTTGGAAATTAAGCCCTGATGGAAAGACATGGACCTTCAAAATTCGTAAAGGGCAGAAGTTCCATAATGGTGATCCCCTTACCTCTGCGGATGTTGCGTTTACCGTTGTCCGCTTTAGTTCAAAAGAATCAACCAATCCTTGGTCTCCCTACTTACGTAACAACTTCGATTCCGTAGAAACTCCAGATCCCTATACCTTTATTTATAAGAGCCAGAAGCCTGAACCACCCCTCGTTGTCCCCTTTGCCTGGACACGAATTTTACCCAAAAATTACATTGAGAAGAATGGAGTGGATTATTTTCGAAAGCATCCCATTGGGTCTGGACCATGGAAATTTTCTAAATTCGTCTCAAAGACAAGTTTTGAAATGGTCGCCAATACCGAACACTGGCGTCAGGTGCCTGATTTTGAGAGGGTGATCGACCTAATGGTCCCTGAGGAGGCAACCCGTGTTGCTATGTTGAAGAATGGGGAGGTCGATATCGCCACAGGTCTCTCCATTGATAGAGTCGACGAGTTGAAGAAATTGGGGTTTAATTTGCAGACCATCGGGCTCCCTACCCTTGTAAACATTAGTTTCCAAGGCACCTGGTTGACCAAAGGCCCCACTTCGGATAAAAGATTTAGACAAGCCATGTCCTATGCCATCAATCGCCAGGAGCTTTGTGATACCTTTTACAAGGGTTACGCAAAACCCGGAAGCCGGTGGTTTATGTCTGAAGAAACTTATGGATGGGACCCTTCATGGAAACCTGATCCATATGACCTGCCAAAGGCAAAGGCTCTACTGAAGGAAATGGGTTATCCCGAGAAATTCAAGGATCCAGTCGTTAATATCTTCGCTCAAGCACCTCAAGCTGATGTGGTCCAAGCCCTCAAAGGTTATTGGGATGCAGCAGGCATCCAGACCAAAGTCAATATTGTCGATCCAATGACCTATGGGGGATATTTCTTCGTCAGGATTAAAGATGAAAATGCACCGAACGTAGGTGCCGTGATCCCTTGGATCTTCCCAAGCTTTTTCAATACAGTATACCATTGTGCCAACATGTACAAATCGACTGGCGTACACAGCACAGGGAATGATCCCAAAGCAGATGAACTGTATACAAAAGCCACCACAGAACTTGATCCTGTAAAGGCCAAAAAGTTGTGGACGGAGTTTCAGAATTATGCTTATGACATGTGGGTGAATGTTGGGATCTGCTATTTGCCCAACTTTGTGGTTCTGGGACCTAATATTGGTGAATTTACCAGTAATGCTTATGCCAGTCTTTATGACTCTCTGGCAGGAATTAAACATAAGAAGAAATAGCAGTTAAATGCCATCAAAAAGGTTTAAATCTGGAGATAGGGGGGCGTTTTATTACCCCCCTTCCTGTTTATTAAGAGGAAAGAGCAGATGGGGCGTTTCATCATTATTCGATTAATGCAAACCATTATAGCCCTTATCGGAATTTCATTATTGATCTTTGTCCTGGTTCGTGCTTCAGGAGACCCTACGATGCTAATGAGAACCAGCACTACAACAGAGGAAGAGATTGCTAATATTAAGCAGGTGCTGGGCCTGGATAAGTCACAACCAGAACAGTATTGGATCTTTATTAAAAGTCTATTTCATGGTGACCTTGGCAAATCCCTTATCAAAAGACGGCCGGTCACTGAGATGATTGCTGAGGCATTACCTAATTCTCTAAAGTTAGCCATTTCCTCTTTCGTGGTAAGCATGCTCCTATCCTTTGCCCTGGGAGTTTTGGCAGCGACCCGACGTGACTCCTGGATTGATAGTGGAGTAAAGTTATTAGCCATTTTAGGGCAAACCATGCAACCCTAATGTTAAGCAATTATGGCAATAAAATTATAAAATGTTTAATGCCGAATTTTACACCCCGCTGCATTGGGAATGCATCAAAATTTTTTTTTACCAT
>JBBIRT010000005.1:6180-13049 GCA_037441725.1 Deltaproteobacteria bacterium
GTTAGCCATTATGGGCATCTACATCTTCTCTGTTTACTGGCGACTGTTACCAGCCGCTGGCATGGGGAGTCCTGCACATTTTGTGTTACCAGTAGCCACCATGGCATTCTTTCTGCTACCAGGCATGATGCGTCTTGTTCGTTCCAGCATGCTGGATGTCCTTGATAGCGAATACATTAAACTGGCGAGAATTAAGGGACTTCCAGAGAGGATCGTTATCTGGAAACATGCCTTAAGGAACGCATTGATCACTCCGCTGACCACGGCAGGGATGTTGTTTGCTTTTTTAATTAGTGGTGCAGTCGTCATAGAGAATGTTTTCAACTGGCCAGGTGTTGGGAGATTGAGTGTTGAAGGGATGGTTGCACGCGACTTTCCAGTAGTCCAAGGGGTGACCTTAATGGTGGCTACCCTGGTCCTTTTAATCAACCTATTCGTAGACATTTTATATGCCTATATTGATCCACAAATCCGATATCAACGGACATAAGGAGTGGGTAGGATTGGACTCTAAAAATTTTATAGAACAAGTCATTCCAAATGGTAAAGTAAAAATTGAGGGGACAGAGTGAATCGTAGCATTCGACGAGTACGGGCGAACATTCAGATGACATTCATGATTCCAGTGATTGTCCTGACTCTCTTAATATTCGCTGCGATATTTGCCCCACTTTTAGCCCCCCATCCACCCACAAAAACATCCTTACCCAATAGGCTTCTCCCCCCGTTTTTTATGGAAGGGGGAAAGACAAATTATTTCCTTGGAACCGATTTACTTGGGAGGGACATTTTAAGCCGCGTCCTTTATGGGGCCAGGGTTTCTCTCAGTGTATCGGTGCTGGTTATTCTCATTACAAGCAGCCTTGGGACGATATTAGGGATCATATCCGGATACCTTGGAGGACGCACGGATACAGTCCTCATGCGAGTAACCGATATTAGCCTGGCCTTCCCAGGAATTTTAATTGCTCTCCTTTTGGCCGTTGTCCTCGGTCCCTCCTTCAAAACCGTCGTGCTGGCGATATCGATCCTTGGCTGGGCCCCTTATGCCCGTTTGATAAGAGGGGAAGTCCTGAAAATAAGAGAGGAGGCCTTCATCGCACAGGCCCGGATTATCGGTAGTTCTTCATTGAGAATCATGATGAGGCATATCTTCCCAAATGTGATTAACCCGCTGATAGTCATCGCCACGATGAATGTGGGGCTGGTGATCCTGATGGAGTCTGCCTTAAGTTATCTCGGGGCCGGTATTCCTCCTCCGACCCCATCGTGGGGAGGCATGGTCTCTGATGGAAGAAACCTTATTGATCGAGCTTGGTGGATATCCTTCTTCCCTGGCCTGGCCATTGGATTAGTCGTACTCTCTGGGAATTTCTTAGGTGACTGGATTCGGGATAAATTGGATCCAAGACTAAGACAACTATGAACAAAATTATCCTTCAAGTTGAGAATCTTCGTACTTCTTTCTTCACCCGACAAGGGGAGGTGAAGGCTGTCGATGGAGTCAGTTTTTATGTCTGCGAGGGTGAGACATTCGGCATCGTTGGTGAATCTGGTTGTGGAAAGTCAGTCACAGGGTTATCGATCCTTCGCTTACTCCCTGAGCCAGCAGGAAGGATTGTTGGAGGAAAAATTGTTCTAAATGGAACCAATCTCTTAGAACTGACTCAGAAGGAGATGAGGGCATATCGTGGGAAAATGATCTCGATGATCCTTCAAGATCCGATGAGTTCACTCAATCCTGTCTATCCAATCGGTGATCAGATTGCAGAGGCAGTCCGACTCCATCAAAAACTTAGTGATGAGAAGGTGGAGCAAGAAGTCATCCAGGCACTCCGATTACTTAAGATTCCCTCACCCGAGATGCTTCTCAGAACCTATCCTTTTCAATTAAGTGGCGGAATGAGGCAACGGGTTGTTGGAGCTATAGCCATGTCTTGTCATCCTCGTCTTTTGATCGCTGATGAGCCCACCACGGCCCTCGATGCCACCATTCAGGCTCAATATATCGCTTTATTTAAAGAAGTCCAAAAAACAACCCATGTGGCCATTATTTTTATCACCCACGATTTTGGAGTCGTAGCCAATATATGCCATCGAGTAGGAGTCATGTATGCAGGCAAGATCGTTGAGACCGCTTCAACCAAAGAGTTATTCAATAACCCTAAACATCCTTACACGACTGCACTCATAAATTCTGTACCTCGTCTGGATAGGAAGGATGCTCGTCTTTACTCCATAGAGGGACAACCCCCTTCCATGTTGGATCTCCCCCCTGGATGTCGTTTTTTCCCTCGATGTCCTTCCGCCCTCAAAATCTGTGGAGAAAAAGAGCCCCCAGAGGTAAAATTGAGTGATGGTCACTCTGTCTTTTGTTGGCAAGCGAAATAAATGATGATGGAAACGATCATTGAAGGTCGAGACATAACAAAGCACTATCCTTTAACAAAAGGTCTTCTCCAGCGGACCATTGGTTGGATAAGAGCAGTGGACGGGGTCTCTTTTACCATCGAAGAAGGAAAGACCTTGAGCCTTGTCGGGGAATCAGGAGCAGGGAAGACCACAATTGCCAAAGTTATTTTACTGCTCGAACGGTTGACCTCTGGTTCAATCCTCTTCAGGGGAAAGGATCTCAGTCAATTCACCCCATCTCAACTAAAGATGGAGTACCGACCAAGGGTCCAAGCGGTTCAGCAAAATCCTTGGAGTTCTATGAACCCTAGAATGCGGGTTAGAGATATTATTGCTGAACCCCTCGACGTGAATACTAAACTTTCTAAAAAAGAGATTCGGAATAGGGTGCTGGAATTATTGGAACAGGTGGGTTTAAGACCCGATCATGCAGACCGTTATCCCCACGAATTTAGTGGAGGACAGCGACAGAGGATTGCAGTCGCCCGTGCTCTGGCCCTGAGACCGAGTCTGGTGGTATTAGACGAGCCTGTTTCTGCCCTGGACGTATCGATTCGGGCCCAGATTATGAATCTTTTAAAAGATCTTCAGGGAAGGTACAATCTGAGCTATTTGTTGATTGCTCATAACCTGGCAACAGTAAGATATATGAGTCATAGGGTCGCCATTATGTATTTAGGACAGATTGTTGAATATGGGGATGCAGAAAAGATCTTTGAAAAACCTCTGCACCCCTATACGAAGGCATTAATCTCTGCCTCTCTTTTAGCATGGCCTGAGGACGAAGAGAGGGAGACTAAACAGATTATTCTGAGTGGAGAGATGCCTTCCCCGTTGAGTCCTCCTCCTGGGTGTCGATTTCACACCCGATGTACCGAAGCCCAAGAAATATGCTCAAGAGTCGTCCCAGAAACAAAGGCCATCGATCAGCATCAAGTCAAATGCCATCAATATGAATAGTTCTATCTGGTCGGAGTCATTAGCCACCCCTTAAAAGACAGAAGGATAGGGAATGAAATGGGAAAGGAGGGTGACATTGAAGATTAAAAAAATAGAATGCATCCCAATTACCAGTCTCTTTAAAAAACCCTTCCCGATGGGAGGGGGGGTGGAGCAAGGATCAGCAAGTGTGGTCATCAAAGTCTACACTGATGAGGGGATCATAGGGATTGGAGATACTGGAGGGACTTCCACCTGGTATCGTGGGGAAACCCAAGATTCCATTATGAGTCTCATCCATCAAGTCTTTGGACCTTCCATCCTATTGGGTGAAGATCCATTCAATATTGAAAAAATTGTGGCCCGAATGGATCAAGTGGCCCGGGATAACCAACAAGCCAAAGCAGTGGTGGACTATGCCTTACACGATATTATTGGGAAGGCATTGGGTGTTCCGGTTTACCAGCTCTTAGGAGGACTCACAACTGAGAAAATCCCTCTGGGTTTTGTCTTACCTGCTGGTCCAACCGATGAGGTGGTTTCGATTGGCATCCAGGCTGTCCAAGCAGGTTTCAAGGTTCTCAAGCTGAAGGTAGGACATGGCAAGGAGGAAGAGGACCTCGAAAATGTGAGATCCCTCAGAGAGACCGTAGGCCATAAGATCCAGCTCTTCATCGATGCCAATGGAAGTTGGAATTATTATCAGGCCCTGATGATATTGAAAAAACTTGAAAGGTATGATTTGGCCATGATCGAACAGCCTGTTCCATGGTGGGATGTGGATGGGATGGCAAGGCTCCGTCAAAAGATCGGGATTCCCGTATTTGCCGATGAGTCTGCTATCGAACTCAAACATCTGCTTGAGATTATTCAGAAGAATGCGGCGGATGGTTTTTTTATAAAGATTCCAAAAGCAGGTGGTTTATTGAAATCTCAGAAATGGGTTTCCGTCGCTAAGGCAGCAGGATTACCTGTGGTCTGTGGTTGTATGATGGGTTCAGGTCTTGAGGCTGCGGCCTATACCCACCTTCTCGTTGCGGATGAATGGATGTCCAAAATGGTGCATGAAAATATTGGTCCCCTTCATATTCACGATGTTTTTGATACCGTGAGTAACCCGATTGATAATGATATTGCCAAAAACGTACCAAGATATGAAAATGGATATCTTTATCCACCTGAAGGACCAGGTCTTGGAATCGAACTGAATGAAGTCGTTTTATCAAAGTTGATCACTCCAGGTAAAAGCCCACTTGAGGTTGGTATATAAGGGGTATCCCAAAGATCAGGAGGGGGTCCATATGAATCCATCACTACGAGACTATTCTGTTTTTAACCGATTTAACTTTGAAAGAAAGCCTGTGGGAGTGAAA
The DNA here is from genome assembly GCA_037441725.1 of Deltaproteobacteria bacterium. Taxonomy (GTDB): domain Bacteria; phylum Desulfobacterota; class BSN033; order BSN033; family UBA1163; genus JBBIRT01. Next base: position 10,905 of record JBBIRT010000005.1, read on the forward strand.
TTCTTACCTATCAAACCAGAGGGAATGGAAAGGATTCAAAAGAGGCTATCATTTTGCGAAATGTTCAAAGAGGCTCAAACCAGCAAGCCTTTCTACGTTCAGAAGGAAGATTTCCATTGCATCGAACCTTTAATCCTGGGAATGGAGGAGCCTGATCCCATGCTTCATAGCGGTTTGATTGGAGAGGTGGATGGCCTCTTTGAAGAAGCACGGGCCAACCGAAAGATCTATCAATACCTTCCAATGATGCTAAAAGGTTCTGTGAACTATGTGGCCTTCGCTTCTATTGATCAGCTTCAATTTGATCCTGATGTTCTGATCATCACGGCTGAGGTGGGTAAGGCTCAGCTAATCTTGAGGGCATGGAGCTACTCTTCTGGAGAGATGTGGACCTGTCAGGGGACCCCAGTAGCTGCCTGTTCATGGCTATATATCTATCCTGTCCTCAGTGGAAAACTGAATTTTACCATTACAGGGATCAGCCTCGGAATGCGTGCCTTAAAGGTTCTACCTGAAGGCCTAATGCTGATCTCAATCCCTTGGACTCAGCTTCCGATGATCATCGAAAATCTCCAAAAAATGAAATGGACCCTTACCTCAGATATCATCACAGGAGAAGAACATAAGAAACGGATTGATCAACTTTTTAATGACTTGAGGCAGAGAATATCAGAAAAAAAATAGTTACCTTTGACGGCTAAAACCAAAGAAGATAAAAATAAGGGGAGGCGAAGATGAGGGATTATTCTATATTCAATAAATTCAACTTTGAAAGAAAGCCTATTGGGGTCAAGTACTCACTAAAAAAACCAGAGGGAGTGAATCAATCAAAGAAGGAATTGGGCCTCTGTGAGCTATTTAAAGAAGCTCAAGAAGGTAAACCCTTTTTTGCTGCAAGAGAGAATATCCAGTGTGGCGAGCATGTCCTGGGAATGGAGGAATTCCCTCCTGCCATGTATAGTGGACAATTGGGGCCCATGTTTTCAATGTTTAAAAACGCTGGGGCCAACCGGAAGATCTATGACTACGTTCCTATCTTGCCAAAGGATTCAGTGAAATATATCGTCTGCTCGCCCTTAGACGAGATGTCTTTTGATCCAGATTTATTAATTATAACAGCCCACACCGCCCAAGCCGAAATCATCCTGAGAGCCAGCAGTTATTCCGATGGGAGGATGTGGTCTTTCAAAGGATCTACCTGTTTGGCATGCGCCTGGATATTCGCCCATCCCTATTTAAGTGGTGAATTAAATCTTACTATCAGTGGCCTTGGCTATAGCATGAAAGCCCGGCAAGTTCTTCCTGATGGCTTATTGATTCTATCCATTCCATTCAACCTTATCTCCGGTTTGATAGAGAATTTGAAAGAGATGGAATGGGAACCCTACTGGTTCAAGTTGGGGAGGGATGGATTTATTAGAGAGGTTAAGAAAAGAAGCAGTGAATTGTTTCAGGAATTATCTTGAGCAATAGAGTGGAAAAGATTATCAATCTTTTCCACTGAGAAGTTCATAAACCCCTCTTGCCAACTTCACCTGGTGTTCCTCCTCTAACTTTTGACCCTTCTCCAGAGTCTGGAAATATCGGTCAATCTCTGTATCTTCTCTCCTTAGTCTTTCAATCTTTTCATTTAAAGATCGGATCTCTTTATCAAATCCATTAAGATTTAGTCTTAAGTTGAACCTCTTTTTTAGGAAAGAGAGAGATTGTTGGATGGTTTGAGGATCTTCAACGGGGGCTAAGTAAAATGGGATCTCTGGCCAGAGGCTTACGCCTGAAATGCCTCTCTTTTTTGATATCCATAGAAGATAACTGCTAATGGCTGGAGGGCCTTCCCAATTCATCTCCTCCAGTTCATAGGCTTGAAGTCTGTCCTTGATCTCTATTTGGTTAAAAACAGCTAAGATCCTTCGGGGATAAGTATGGAGGGTATAAGAAATAGCCCCACTAATCGTATAGAGTTCTTTTACATGATAGGTGGATTTAGCAAAATCTAAAAGTCTATTTAGAAATTGATAATGTTCAAAGAGGGGTTCATCGCTTCTAAAGATTAAAAGATTATCCTCTTCACAGGCCCAAAATTTACTCTCTGGAACCTGAACGATGTCCTCCTTAAATCTTACTCCCCCAAAAGAAAAAAAACCT
>JBBIRT010000005.1:13059-35360 GCA_037441725.1 Deltaproteobacteria bacterium
AGGGTTTAATCTCAGCAATTTCTTCTCCACCAAGCTTTTCAATTAAGAACTGAAAAACCCTCTCACCCAATTTACCAACATCTTGGGTCTTCCAACATACGATTAAAGGGGGAGAACTCAGGGGAGGAATTTTATAGATCTCAAATTGGTCTTTCTTCACCCTCCTCTCCTCCTTTCTTATATTGGTCGTCAATATATAATTGGGCCTGGATCGTGATCGTCCCTGGTTTGGCCTTGGCGATAAATTTTCTTTGATCATATTCTTCTTTCATTTCCAATGGAAATTTTGCATAAAAGCTCTCGATAATCTCCTCCACTTGCTTCTCCATTTTATTTAGGAAGCTCAGATCCATTTCTACCCCTATGATCTCACCAAAAACTTCAAGGACCGATTTTGAAGCTTTGGGATATGGGAGAAGGGATCCGGAAAGCCAATCAGGGATTTCTCCCATGAGGCAAATGCTCTCAAGATTCCTTTTCTTAGCCATCCCCAACAAGAGGCCGTTTAAACCTGTGATGGTCCCCTCCCCCTCTCCTCTCCCTTCTAATTCGCTCATGAATATAGTATTCGGATACCTCTTGACCTCATCTCTTAAAGACTCAGAACTGATCACTGCGCAAACCCTAGGTTTCATGTGGTGATGGGTCAAGGAGACACAGGCTCCAGAGGTGTAAACTCTCTGACAGCCAAACTTGGTTCCTACATCTAATACGAGGTTAGCCATGCGATAAGCCTTCTTGCCGCTGGCATACATCTTTCCTCCCTCTGTGGTTTGCTCCTCCCCTATGAAAAAAATTACATCTTTTCCATTCAACTTTTTATAATAAAATTTGTTGGTGGGGAATTCTAAGTTCTGAAGCAAACCTTCTTGGATTGAAACCTTTCTCGGATAGAAAAAATCCCAGCTCTCTATTTCCCCAAACTCCTCTGCCTTTAAAAAGGTTCTTAAGGTATCCACAGCCATGATCCCAATATTTCCAATCCCAGGCCAACCGACAAACATGATAGGATTCTTCAATTCAGGTTCTTTATAAAACTTAATTCCCATTCTCTACTCCCTTCTTTAGCCCACCCTCTTAAACTCTTCGCCATCGCCTTACCATCTTTCTTAGAGATGGGCTTCCCCCTCAATTCAACGATCCTGATAATATTCTTCATTGAAAGATTGCAGATCATCCCTAACCTTTGTCGGACCAATATCTTCCTTATAAAAATCTTACCTCTGTGTGTTCAAAAACCATTTTGACCACTCCTTTAATAAAATATAATAATATTATATCACAATCATCCAGATATTGATCCATTTTATTTGCTCCCACATCTATATAAAACCAACCTCCTTCCTGTTCATTGGCACCCCTTTGATTCTATAGACTTTAAATATTTCTTAAAATCAATGATTGACATAACTATTAATATTATATAAATTTAATTTTAAGGTCTAAAAGGTAGAAGAATTCAGTCTCTAAGGTAAAAATGGGAGTAGACCCTTATGAAATAAAACCAACAGGGAGGTATGTCATGGCACAAACAAACAGGAAACAAAAGAAGGAAAAAGTCATCGAGGTCCTAAATAAGGCACGGGCAATGGAGTTATATGCCATCATCCAGTACATGAATCAACACTATAATTTGGATAACTCCGATTATGGAGAGTTGGCCGCAAATGTCAAACTTATTGCCATTGATGAGATGCGCCATGCGGAAATGTTCGCAGAGCGAATTAAGGAATTGGGGGGTGAACCCACCACGGAACCTTCAGGAAAGTCTGAAAAGAGGCAGAATGTCCAGACCATCTTTTCATTTGATGCTAAACTTGAAGATGATACGATAGACACCTATAATCAATTTCTCTTATCATGTAGAGAAAATGGGGATAGCACCAGCGTAAAAATGTTTGAGACAATCATTGATGAAGAACAGATCCATTTCAACTATTTTGACAATGTCCATAGCCACATCGAGGAACTTGGGGATACTTATCTTGCTAAGATTGCTGGCACACCGTCGGCTACTGGTTTGCAGACCCAAGGCTTTGTCCTCAGGCAGGCTTCGGTTAAGGGGTCAGGTCTCAACATTTGACAAGCTATTTGGCAAAGATAAAAAGAGTCAAACGAGAAGGAGATGCAGTAGGGACAAAGTAATAGAGGGGATAGTTGACACAATAAGGAAAGATGGGTTTGTTGAATGTTGAGACCTGACCCCTTTCCCTTCAGAGGACGCCACGGAGTCTTGGGTCCAGAGCGTCTCTTGCTCCATCTCCCACCATGTTAAAGGCAAAAACGACCAGCATGATGGCCAAACCAGGAGCAAAAGAGAGGACAGGATTTGACAGGAGGAAGCGATAGCCATCATAGACCATTGAACCCCAGGCCGCACCTGGAGGCCTGATCCCGATTCCCAGAAAGCTGAGTCCAGCTTCAGCCAGGATGATGGAACCCAGTTGAAGGGTTATCAACACGATCATCGGGGGGAAGGTATTTGGCAAAATATGATTGAGCATAATACGCCGATTATCAGAGCCCATCGACCGTTCCGCAAGGATATAATCAGTTTCTTTAATGCTTATAGTCAAGCCATGGATTACCCTAGCGTACCCTGGGAGTGTCGCAACACTAAGAGCGATGATAACATTTTGGATACCGCTGCCGAGCACTGCAGATATGAGCAAGGCGAGCAAAAGCATCGGGAATCCCATTAGAGCGTCCATAGCTCTCATAACAATAGCACCGACAATACCGCCAAAATAACCTGCGATTAAACCCAGTATAGTCCCCACCATAGCGGCAGATATTGTTGTGACAAACCCCACAATCAGAGCTGTTCTGGCGCCATAAATGAGTCGACTTAGTGTATCTCGACCTTGAATATCCGTACCAAGGAGATACTTCCTGGACGGTTGGAGTAGAGAATCAGCTGGATTTCCATTATATGGGTCGTAGGGGGCCAGCCAGGGGGCAAAAATGGCACTGATAACTAATAGAGATAATACAATAAAACCAAACATAACCAACTTACGCTGCAGGAATACCCTACTAAATCGCTGCCATTCGTTGATGTGCGGTGATGTTTCTTGGAACTCTGTGACGTTGCTATTCCCTTCTATCATGAGAAAGAGCCCCCTAATGATAACGTATCCTCGGATCAAGCCAGCCATAAGAAATATCGACAATTAAGTTGATTAAGATGATTAGACCAGCTATCACCACAGTACTGGATTGGACAACAATATAGTCCTGAGCAAAAACGCTGGTTACCAGAAGTTGACCGATTCCAGGAATGGCAAATACAGTCTCCACGAGAACAGAACCACCAAGAACCAAGCCAAGACCAATCCCCATCAGAGTAATCACCGGAATAAGGCCATTTTTTAGGGCATGTCTCATGATGACCGTACTCTCACGCAGACCTTTGGACCATGCCGTGCGAATATAGTCCTGCTTTATAACTTCAAGCATAGCGGAACGTGACTGGCGAGCGGTGTACGCTATGCCAGGAATGGCAATGCAAAAAACTGGCATGATCATCTGCTTGGTGCTCATCCAGAAATCATTAAACGGTGAGGTATAGCCGAAGATGGGAAGCCACTTGAGCTTGAGACCGAGAATGTATATCAACAATATCCCTAGCCAGAAAATAGGGACGGTTATACCAATATTGGCTAGGGTAGTAGATACAGAATCTATCCACGTTCCTCGCCTTATACCTGCCAGCACCCCTAACAATATGCCAACAACAGTGGAAAGAACCCATGCTGTTACACCCAGGTGGAGCGTAATAGGAAAACGCTCTCTAAGAAGGCCACCTACATCCTGGCGGTAATAGATCGATTTTCCCAGGTTCCCCTTAAGGATTCCCCCCAACCAGTTAAAATACTGGACCATAATGGGCTTATCTAGACCGTAAAAACGGCGCATACTTTCTAACTGTTCCTCTCCCATCGCCCCTGAAGAAGCTTGTTGACCCATAAAAATAATCAGTGGGTCGCCAGGCAAGAGACGCATTGAGAAAAAAACAATCAGAGTCATTAAGAAGAGAACAACAATTCCCTGGGTTAACCTACGAATGATATATGCTGTCATCCTAAATCTTAAACTATATAAATTGTCTTACGGGATTATCTGTTGCGATCATTATGCGGCTATGATGGATAATCTCGGGTTTTAATATCACACCCTGGGTGGTCCACCCTCTCTGATGATGATATTTTAACGGTGAACCACCCAATTTATTGGAGTAAGCGATTTAGTGTTTTTCCATCCAGACTTCCTCAGTCTGCCAGCGGGTTAATCCCGCAACATATCGGTTACTGTGAACGTAGGGATGCTCTATATTATATGCCGGAACAGCATAGACTGGTATGTTTAAGGCGTTGCCTATGATATAATCCATTAGCTTCTTGGTCCATTCAATCTGTTCCGGGATGGTGGTTACGCTCATCGCCTTTCTATCCATAGCCGCCTGCTCGGCTGTGCGACCCATAAAGGAGACCCAGTTGAATGGTTGGGTGCTAAACCAGCGAACATAGGTCTGCAGGTAGTTAGTATCACACCCACCAGCAAAATACCAACACAAATCCTGGTCTTCCCTGGGTACATTATTTCTGCCAAGTTCAATACCGAAGAACCTGCCGGGGTCAGCGACATCCAGCGTAACTGCAAACCCAACGGCATCAAGATATCGCTTTGCCATGGTGCAGGCATCAATCATATCAGGACCGAAGGCATTCGTTAATAGCAAATTAACCTTACAAGGATTAGAAGCGGAATAACCGTTCGCTGCCAATAACGCTTTGGCTTTCTCAGGATTATACGGCCGGCCCCTATTAGGATCGTAACCCCATTCACCCTCCCATGGGACGCTCTTCAAAGGTTTGAATAATCCGTGTCCGATTGCTTTGGCAATCGCATTTTTATCAATGGCATATTCTACTGCCTCGCGCAGGTCCTTGTTATTCATCTTGCTTTTGGGGTTGGCAGTATTGGGCCAGATCCCCCAGGGCAACAATGCCCAAGAAACCTCTTGTTTATAACCCTTGGCCATCAGCTCCTTTGCATCCTTTGCAGGGGTGCCGTTCCATGCATCTGCCTGACCTGCCTCGAAAGCCATACGGGCGGTCACAGCATCGCGGATGAATTTAAATTCCATTCCGTCAAGATAGGGCCTTCCTTTGCGCCAATAATTAGGGTTCTTTACCCACGTCATACCGACATCAGGTTTGAATTCTTTCAAGATAAAAGGACCGGTCCCCACAAGATGAGTCCGAGCCCACTCAATCCCTTTATTCAAGTCTCCGCCGGAAGCCTGATCCCAGGCCTTCTTGGATACCATTGGTGTCCACCATCCCCAGGTAGGCATCATCTGGTTATTGAACTGAGTCATATGAATCACAAGGGTATATTTATCCTTAACCTCCATTTTCTTATAGAAATCCATGTAAGGCAGGTTCTTGACATCGATACACAGCTGAAGGTTCCATGCCGCTACATCGGCGGTTAGCTCTGACCCGTCATGAAAGTAGACACCCTTTCTTAATTTGAAAGTGATGGTCAGATTCTTGGCATCCACATCTACACTCTCGCATAGAACTGGTTCAACCCCTTCGGACATTGCTCCTCTTTTGCTAGTTGTGGAGACCAGTGTTTCTGTCCCTGGGTAAGTGGCTACATAGTCACCAGGACCCATAATGGGTTTATAGCTCAGAACCTGTGGACCAGATGCCTGGATAATTCTTAGAATGCCTCCATATACGGGTTGCTTTGTTTCAGCCCATGTCGTTTTGTTATCAATCACAAACAATCCCCCGAGAATGAGAATTAAAACAAATGTGATAAAAAATAATTTTTTCATAATGGGTATCACCTCCTATTTTTATCGTACCCTGTTAAAATAAGTATCGCTGATCCTCCCAAATACTATCCTCCCTCACCCCCTTTCTGAAATATAGATTATGGCAAAACGGTTTGTTCTTGATCTATGGAACTTGTGTTTTTGAACAAAAAATATAGCACCGTGATAATTATGATGTCAACATGGAAAATGGGAAGGGGTCAGGTCTCAACATTCAACAATGGTTATGGGGTCAACGTTCTCACAAGACCTATTTGTCAAATGTTGAGACCTGACCCCATAGTTTTTTGACCCCATAGTTTTTTAATTAAAGATCCAGAGTTTTCTGAGTTGATTGAAGCGTTTCAGGAAGATGATCTCTTCGGAGGTCATAGTCGAGGGGGAGGTTCTTTCTTTCAATTTTAACAGTCCTCCGTAATCTACCCATCTTAATAGGGGGAATAAATATCGGTAAAGAATCCCCCCCACCTTAAAGGAAAAACTGCTGTTAAAGTCGATGAGATAAGGCTCTCCTTTATCGGTTATAAGAATATTTCCCTTGTGTCTTAAATCCAAATGGACTACCCCTCTGGCATGTATCTCTTCAAGGATTCTTTTAAGATCAAAAAAGAAGTTGGCGGACAGGTTCTCGTCCCGTTTAATGGCTCTTCCAGGGATGAATTCAATGATAAAAGCAAATCGATCAATTCGCTCAATGGGTTGAGGGATATTTTTCATCCCTAAGAGTCTCCTGTAAATCTTCCATTCCTTATGAATCAACCAGAGACCTAAGGTCCATCTTAAAAAAAAATTCCTTTTCCTCACATCTTTGACCATAAAGATTTGACCATCTATGGTTATCCGATTCAGATCAGGTTTCCCAAATCTTCCTTTTACCAGACAGATCGAACTTTTCTCCAGGTCTTTTCGTTTCATCTTCATGGACAATGAAAGTTAAACCCTGAACATTTAACCCAACCTATGCCTATAGTTAATCATTCAAAACTATTTTGTTCATGGTCATTTTATACAGTTCGTCCTCCTTAATCTAAAAAGACCATCCCCCAATAAGGGCGGGTTAGAACCAAAATAATTCCGGAAAGAATGATGAGGAGAATTCCTTCCTCACTATTTTCAATAAAACACTTAAATTGCCAAGAAACTTTCCTATTTGAGTATGGAGTCCGTCGAGGAATATAATCTGGGACCTTCTCATCATAATCCTCAAATTGACTTCCAAAAATCCTCCGCAATCGTTCTCCCTCCACCCTCTTTTTATAAGGTATATAATGGAAACAGAACATAAAGTAGGCCGCTGCCAGAAGATAGATGTTATCTGCAAGAATACAAAATCCTGCAGTGATTAAGATTGAACCAATGTAAAGCGGGTTTTTCACATAGGCATAAGGACCGGTGACAGTTAGCACCTCATTCTTTTGGAGATGACCGGCTGCCCATATTCGAATCGCCTCGCCTAAAAAGATTAAGGTCAGCCCGATCCAGATTCCATGAAACTGGGGTTTGGCAAAGATCACCAATAGAATCGCCCCAATGAAGAGGGGAACCCTTCGGGCCTTCCTCTGCCAAGATCTTCTTTGATGATCCATTAGTATCTCTCCTTTTTTAAGACATCGAATGAGAAGGGATCTTCTTCTTTTTATAAATAAAATAAAGATTTCTTAAATAGATAAAATTCCCTGGTAAATAGGCTATAATGAACACCGGATCCATACGATGAATAGCATAAAAGAGGACGATTAATCCACCTGCCAGGCTGAAATACCAAAAGGAGACAGGAATGACACTCTCCTTCTTCTTCTCAGAAGCAATCCACTGAATGATGAATCTCATGGTAAACATGGCTTGCCCAATAAAACCGAAAACCAACCAAAAGTCAAGATGAAATTTTGGGTATCGAGATGAAACCTCTCTGAAAAAATCAAGTGCCAAACTAAAAAATGTCAAAACTTCCATTTCTCAAATCCTTTCCTCAATATCATAATGGATGGTCCGCCGTTTCATCCATCTCACAGCTAAAAGATCAATGAAGGCTCTTACCATACGATTTCGGATATTATATTTCGATTGACCATATCTCCTTGGATGGTGGATAACAGGGACCTCAATGATTCTATATCCCTCCATCTTAACCAATGTCGAAAGAAAGCGGTGCATCCCATTAAAAATTGGAATCCCTTTAATACACTCCCTTTTAAATGCCCGCAAGGTGCAGGCACTATCATGGATCTCCTCACCACTCACCCAGTTTCGGATTGCATTCGCAACTTTTGAAGAAATCTTTTTTAACCAAGAATCTTCCCTCTTTTGGCGCCAGCCAGTGGCCATATCATAATGTTCTAAATATCCCAATAGCTTGGGAATATCCATAGGATCATTCTGGAGATCAGAATCTAAGGTCACTATTTTTTCTCCTCGGGCCTCTCGAATTCCAGCAACAAGAGCAGTGCTCAAGCCTCGATTTTCCTTAAAACGAAGGATTCTGAGAAGAGAGTTACGTGAGGCCATCTCCTTTAGAATGATCAAACTCCTATCGGTGCTCCCATCATCCACAAAGATCATTTCATAGGATTGTCCAAGGCTATTTAAGACCTCTACCAATTTAGGAATCAAAAGAGGAAGGTTCTCCTCTTCATTAAAAACTGGCACTACTACTGATATCTCTATCATTTCATTTCGATTCATCGTTGTTCAGTAATAGAGGTTTCGTCTAATGGCAATGGTAACGATGCCCGTATCGTCTATAGAAGGCGACGTCCTCCATGTTTAACTCTTTTTACCGTAACCGTTACCTAATGACGAAACGGGCTTCGTCACCGTAACCTTCACCGATTGACTCTGAACCTTGTCCAAGATAATACGTGCTTGGAATTTGGTGCTTCCACATTACCGATTCGAAACCAGCACCATGTCATTGCCGCCGACCTTTCTCCTTGCGATGAGCTCCATATTCGGCCGGTCCTCCGCCTTTTGAAATTCAGAATAATCTCTGTATTTCATAAGACAGAACACCCTTTCCGAAGACTGAAGGAAATGGTTGAGTGAGGCTTTTCCGCTCAATTCCTCAATTGGCACAATCTCTGTATAAAAGTTATAAGGACCAGTAACAATATCTCCATAAATTCCCAATCTCTCTCCGGGTTGAATTCGTGAAATTACCTCCTGAGAAATAAAACGAGCTGATTTATAGGGATTGGCCAATGGGAAAACCACTCGCTGGGTATAAAAATATCCTAAAGCCACCAATCCAACGAATAGAAAGAGAACAACCCTATAATATTTCTTTCTAAAAAGCAAAAACATTGATAGACCTCCCCCTACCAGAAGAAAGGCTATAGGTAAGCTATAAAGAAAATAAGAAGGAAACTTTGTCGATACAATCCATGGCAAAACCCCTCCCCCCAGTAAGAGTAGTCCAATCAGAATATAGAGGGGAATAATAATCCATTCTTCTCTAAAGTGTCTGATAGAGATCGAAATAAAATCATCTAAGAATTTTCCTATCATAAGAGACGCAGACGGGTAAAGGGGTAAAAGGTATAGCCCCCTTTTTCCTTTTGAAAGTGAAAAAAAGAGGAGGATCACCAAGAGCCAGATCAGGAGAAAAAGAAATTCTCTTCTTTTTTCGAATGTCCCTTTAGAAAAACCATATACTATGGCAGAGGGAAGGAAAACCATCCATGGCATAAAATCAGCAGGGAAAGTGTAGAGATAGTAATAAAAAGGACGCACATGTGTGGTCCCCTCAGCAAAACGGCCAATAGAATGGCGCAAGATGGTCTCATCAAAGTAATCCTTTCCTCCCCTTAACAAGGCAGGAGCATACCATGCCAGAACAATCACTACGAAAAGGATCATCCCTGAAAGGAAGTTCATCCTTCTCACACCTCTCCAATCCCTTTGAATGGTGAGATAAACCAAACTGACTAACAGTGGAAGGATAAAACCGACCGGCCCCTTAGTTAAGGTAGCCAAAGCCATAGCAATGTAAAATCCTAAGATCAGCAGGTTTCGTCTAAGTCTATTTTCAACCTCGTTTCCCTGATACCAATGAAAGAAACAAAAGAAGGAGACAGTTGTAAAGAAGGTCAATGTAGTGTCAATATTGGCCCGGGTAGAAAGGAAAAAGAATTCAAAACTGGTTGCCAGAATTAAACTTGAGATAAATCCTATTCGAGAAGAATAGAGACGTTTCCCTAAAAGAAAGGTGAGAAGAACGGTTAAAGTTCCAAAGAGAGCAGATGGAAATCTTACTGAAAAAGAAGTGAATCCTTGCCAGAGAAAAGAAGAAAAGGCAACCATCCAAAAAAAGAAGGGAGGTTTGTGGCCATAAACCTTCCCATTATAATGCATCAGAATCCAGTCTCCTCCACTGACCATCTCTCTGGCCACCTGGGCATATCGGGGCTCATCTGGACTCCAGAGATCCCAGCGGTTTAAGTTAAGAAAGAAGAGGATCAGGCAGATGCTGGTGAGAATACTGATCTGGCCCCATTTGTGGAGATAAATGTTAAAAAATGACCTTCTAACCAATTCTTCTCTCATTGGGTAAAAAAAAGCTATTCAATATTAAACCACCCATACGGTGATTTCAATCCTTCCATCCAATTTATTTCTCTTCCTGAAGGGATTCAATGGAAGATGAGCGATTGGAGATCAATACGATACTATTCCGTGTTTCCTGGTTTTGAATGGCCAAAGTAACGATTGGAAATTTATTTTTCATTTTGATCATTTCGAGATCATTTAAACGAATCAGGCAAAATACCCTCTCGGTTGAGTTAAGAAAATGGAAGAGTTCCTTTTCTTCAACCAATTCAAGAATGGGTACAATCTGGGTGTAAAAATTAAAGGGGCCTGATTCAAAACGATAGGTGGCTATTTTTTCCCCATGTTGAATCTCTGAAATAACCCTTTGAGAAATAAAACGAGCTGATTTGAATGAATTGGCTATAGGAAAAACGATTCTAAAAGTATAAAAGAATCCTCCAGCAAATATTCCAATGATGATAAAAAAGGCAAGGGTATAACGTTTCATGCGTATAACAAAGAAAAGGGCGATACTTCCACCCATCAAAAGAAAGGCTACTGGAATGGCATATGGCCAGTAAGATGGAAATAAATTGGATATTGCCCATGGAAGGGCTCCCCCAGATAAAAAGGCTAATCCCCCTAACCCAAAGAAAGGAAATAAAAACCATTTGGACTCATCCTGAATCATTGAAACAGAGATAGAATCGTCTAAAAACTTCCCAATCATTAACGATGCAGCGGGGTAAAGGGGTAAAATATAAATCGGTCTTTTCCCTTTGGAGAGACTGAAAAAGGTAAACACCACAATAAACCATAGAAATATAAGGAAGAACTCCTTTCTTTGATTTCTGTTTTTATTAGAAATCCCATAAGCAATGGCAAATGGTAAAAAGACAATCCATGGCAAATAATTCATGGGGAATTTAAGAAAATAATAATAGATGGGCTGGACATGAGCAATTCCTTTTGCAAAACGATCAATGGTATGGATGAACAAAGTTTCATGTAGATACTTTTCTCCACCTTTTATAACGGCTGGAAGATACCAGCAAAGAACAATGGCAGTGCAGAAAAGCATCCCGGGTAAAAGCTTCAACTCCTTGATCCCACTCCAATCCTTTCGGGTAGAAAGGTAAATCAAACCAACCAATAAGGGAAGGATAAATCCAACCGGTCCTTTGGTTAAAGTAGCAAAAGCCATCCCCATATAAAATCCATAACGAATTAATCTTTCAATTAGCTTGTTCTTTTCTTTCCTCCATTGAAACCATTGAATGAAACAAAGGATAGAGGTTGTTATAAAAAAGGTAAGAGTTGCATCAATGCTGGCCCGGGTGGAAAGGATGGCAAATTCTAAACTCGTAGCAAGGATCAATCCTGAAAAAAAACCAGTCTGGATTGAAAAAAGATTTTTTCCAAGAATAAAAGTTAAAAGAACGGTGAGAGTTCCAAAGAAGGCGGAAGGGAATCGAACTGAAAAGGCAGTAAATCCACGCCAGAGATAAGAGGAAAGAGCAATTGCCCAGAAAAAAAGGGGAGGCTTATCTGCATAGACCTCCCCATTATAATGCATCAGAATCCAATCTCCCCCCATCACCATCTCTCTTGAAACTTCTGCATAACGGGGTTCATCTGGACCCCAGAGGTCCCACTGATCCAGATTGATGAAATAAAGGATGGAACAGAATCCTAAGAGAAAAGCGACTAAAATCCATTCCTGATGATAAATCTTAGAAAGCCTGCTTTCCATTATCTTCCTATGATAAAAATCCAATTTATTAAGCTCTTATATTAAAAAAGGAAGATTAATGATTGATGAATTTGAAATTAAGATTTCTTAATGAGGGATGAAAATAGTTAGAAATCTTTAAAGACTATACCTGATAGAAAGAAAGATACCTCTTTTCGAGCCTCGCCACACCTGTCCGAATCGCAGCCTCCTTAACATAAGTAGCCACCTGTTCTGGGACCTTTTTGTTGAAGACACCAGGAATGATATAATCTTCACTCAGTTCTTCATCTGTCACCATTTGGGCTATGGCATCGGCTGCTGCAAACAACATCTGATCATTGATCTCCCTTGCTTGACAGTCCAAAACCCCCCGGAAAAGACCAGGAAAACAGAGGACATTATTGATCTGATTGGGATAATCTGAACGTCCGGTTGCAATAATCTTGGCTGCTCGTCCCACTTCCTCAGGCATGATTTCAGGGTCGGGGTTTGCCATTGCGAAAATAATTGGATTCTTTGCCATCTTTTTAATGTCATTCACATGAATAACCCCTGGCTGAGAAAGGCCGATAAATAGATCTGCCCCTCTCATGGCCTTTGATAATGGCCCTCGAATCCTCTCTGGGTTTGTATTTTCTGCAATAAGTGACTTGATGGGGTTCATATTTTCCCTACGCCCTTTATAAAGAATACCACTCCGGTCACAACCGATTATTTGTCTTACTCCTGCTGAAAAAAGAAGTCGTATCGATGCAATTCCGGCTGCACCCAAGCCACAGACCACCACCCGGATATCTTCTAACCTTTTGTTAACGATCTTTAAGGCATTAACCAGCCCTGCTAAAATCACCACGGCTGTCCCATGTTGATCGTCATGAAAAACAGGAATATCCAATTCGTTTCTCAATCTCCTTTCGATCTCAAAACAACGGGGAGAAGAGATATCCTCTAAATTCACTCCTCCAAATCCAGGAGAAATAGCTTTAATCACCGTGACGATTTGCTTTGGATCTTTCGTCCTTAAACAAATGGGGATTGCATCGACACCTCCAAATTCTTTAAATAGCATGGCCTTCCCTTCCATGACTGGCATTGCCGCCTCAGGGCCAATATCCCCCAATCCAAGAACTGCTGTCCCATCTGTTACCACCGCTATGGTATTCTTCTTAATGGTAAGGTCATAAACCCGCTCTCGTTTTTCTTGAATGGCCTTGCAGATCCTCGCTACTCCCGGAGTGTAAGCCATCGAAAGATCATCCCGGGTATTTAAGGGGATCTTACTTTTGATCTCAATCTTCCCGCCTTGATGGATCATAAAGGTACGGTCAGCAATATTGAGGATACGGATTCCCTTGACCCGTTTGACTTCATCCACAACCCTCTGTCCTACCTCAATATTAGCCACGCTGACCACAAGATCCCGAATAATGGTCTCCTTCCCAAATCCAATGATATCGACAGCACCAATGTCACCTCCTGATTTCCCTATGGCTGAAGTGACCTTTCCAAGCATGCCTGGTTTATTGAGAAGTTCGATTCGAATGACAATACTGTAACTGGGGGTGGGGGTTTGAATCATGTTCTCCCTCCTTTATCTATCCCTATTTCCTATCTATTTTAGCAAAAATATATCTTTTTCTTCCAGAGCTCTTAAGAAAACTTCATTTTCGATTAATTCTTTTTTAATCTTAATTGGCCATAATAGATTTTAAGAAATAAAGTTTTTGTCTAACGGCAATGGTAATCCCACATTCCACAGGATTTCCATGATTAATAAAAAAGAAGGTTTGTCGTTTTCAAAGCTCATATCGAATTTCATATGGAGATGCTTGATCCTCGAACTTCTAATTTCGAGCTTTTTGCTTCAATCCCAGCATCGTCACCAATAACCAATTGACGACAAACGAAACAGGTTTCGTAACCGTAACCCTGATCAGATGGTCGACCTATTTTCATCATTCATGGAAGGTCAAATGACCATGATGATTAAAAAAAAGAAAGGAGTCCCAATATGTCTTCTTCCCATAACGATTGGTTCTTAAGGAAACTTTCTACCTACAGAGGTTTTATCTATATCCCCCCCTTTGCTTTGATGGCGATTATCTCTTATTACGAAACAGAACACCACTTCATCATATGGCCTCTTGGAATAGCTCTCATCCTCCTGGGGGGATTGATCCGCCTTTGGGCAACCAAACATATTGGAAGAAGAATGCCGTGGAAAAAGAGGAAGGGGAAACAATTGGTCAAAACAGGCCCCTATGCTATCGTAAGAAATCCTCTCTATATTGGGAATATTATTGCTGCAGCAGGCCTTTCATTACTCTCTGAATTGATGTGGTTCGTTCCAATTCTTATTTTATATCTATCTACTCTCTATCATCTGGTGGTCCTATTTGAAGAGAAAAAACTTACAGAGAGGTGGGGAGAGGATTATCGATTATATATGAAGGATGTTCCGAGGTGGCTGCCAAAATTCGATAATCTGTCTTTAACAAAAGGAGGGGGGTTTAAATGGATGGATGCTCTAAGATCCGAGATTCCCTCATTTTATGTCACTTTCCTTGGAGCGTTAGTATTTGCCCTGAAAGAATATTTAAGCAGTATGAAATGAATGGAACTCTGATCCTTATCTGTCCTTAAACCCAACAGTGAAAAGCAACCCATTCTTTAAATAATATTCTTTAAGAGGTCCTCCTATTAAAAATCCTTTTCTCCCTGACCTCTTTTGGAAGATGGGAACTAAGTATTCCCAACAGCATCACAATAGATAATAAGTAGCTTTCATATCCTTTCAAAAGTCCTGCAAGGAAAATTACCACAACCTTAATGAGAGTTAATCCTCCTTCACTCATGATAAGCCAAATCAAACCGTCTTTATATAATTCCCGAATGACCAGGAGTAATCCAGAAATCGTAGTCACCACCGTGAATAGGGCTGGAGCACTCCCTATGATAGCTCCAGCATACCACCCACTAAAGCCTATAAAATGGAAAAAGAGTAAAATCATTTTGATGGGTTGATCAAAAGGTATTTGCCTATCCATTTTTATTAATTTCATCTGTCACATAGCTCTCCTTTTTATCTTCAATTTAATAAATCTATTCTGTCTTCCACCAAATAAGGGGAATCTCTTGTTTTCGGAACTCAAAGGAAATCCAGTACAGACCAAAAAGTAGAGCCAGAGTATCAGCTATAGGCGAAGTAATCCATATTCCGGTTACCCCAAAATAATTTGGTAATATTAAAATAAGAGGTAATAGAAATCCGATATTCTGAGCTGCGGTGAGGACTGTAGCAGGAAATCCTCTTCCAATCCCCTGGAAAAAGAACCCAGGCACCATCCTAAGGCCTAAGGAAAAATAGGCCAGTGAATATAATCGGATGGCTTGCACTCCTTCCTGTAAAAACTCCTTTTTAGTACTGAAAGCTGACATCACCTGCTCTGGAAATAAGAGGATGACTAACCAACATAGACTGGTCCAGACCGTCCCAGCCAACCCAGTCTTAAAAACAAGTTCTGAGATTCGATTCTTTTTCTTTGCGCCGAAGTTATATCCAAGGAGTGGAAGCATCCCTTGACCAAGCCCCAAAATCGGCATCTGAATGAACCTCCCTGCACGAACCAGAACCCCCATGATGGCCAGAGGGATGACACCAAAAGAGGCAGCCGTACTATTTATGACTCCCATGACCACGAACTGTGCTCCTGATCGGACAATGGAAGCAGTTCCAACCCGATATATACCAGAAACAATCCCCAAACACGGTAAAAAGTAGCCCAAGCGAAATCGATAGGCGGTCCTCTTGGAGATAAGAAATAAGATATTGACAGTTGTCCCAATGGCTTGAGAAATCACTGTTGCAATGGCTGCCCCCTCAATGCCCATGGACGGAACAGGCCCGAAACCATAGATAAACATAGGGTCCAGGATAATGTTGATGAGCGATGAGGAGATGGCTATAGTGCTGGAAAAAATTGGATTCCCATCCGCCCTGATGATATTTGAAATAATCAGGGATAGATATGAGAAGATCGTAAAGACAATAAGGATGGAAATATATTTTTTTGCCAGGTGCAGAACGGTATCGCGGGCACCCAACATGAAGAGAATCCTATCCAGATTTGGAAGACAAACTATTGCAATCATGCCACTGAGAAGGAAACAGAGGGTGATTGCTGTGCACGCAGTTCGATCTGCATTTTCATGATCACCCGCTCCAAGGCTTCGCGAGATCAGCGAGGTCACTCCGATGCCGGTCCCCGAAGCAATGGCAACAAATGACAACACCAAAGGAAAAGTTACGCTCATAGCCGCCAGCGGTTCCGGACCAAGACGTCCCACGAATATGGCATCTACAATGCTGTAACTCGAAGCGACTGTCATGGAAATGATGGCCGGCCCGGAAAAACGCAAAAGCAGATTCCAGATAGGCTCCTGGCCCATTGCTTCACGTTTTTGCTGGCCTGGTTTCCTTCCCTTCAGCTCATGAGTCATTAGATCCCTCGGTTTCCTCATATAAATAAATCTTCTTTAAATTTACAACTATTTTTTTTACTCATAATTCTTTTTAGATGAAAATCGATTTCTTTTTACGTTATCGTAATCCGATATTAACAGACAATCCTGAGATTGTCAACTTTTTGTAACATCCTTAGAATAAATAGAAATCTTTAATCCTTGACCTTTTTACCACAAGATGATATGAAGACGTCATGGCAATAAAAAAACCAGACACCATCACACGTAACTTCTTCCTGGGATTCATCCGCTTACACATCTTGTATCATGCTTCCCAGGAGCCCGTGTTCGGCTTGGATCTTATCCGCGAGCTCGCCAGACACGGTTACAGCCTTAGTCCAGGGACACTTTATCCAATCCTGCATGGACTGGAAGAGGATGGTTTTCTAAAATCAAAAAAAGAAGTTGTTAATGGGAAGGTACGCAAGTACTACCGAGCTACCCAAGCTGGGAAGAAAACAGTGGCAGAGGCTTATACCAAAGTTCGAGAACTTGTAAACGAAGTCTATGAAGATCACTAATCATAGCATGAGTAAACCCTATTATTTAGTTCCTTAGAATAAAAACCTTTTTAAGAAGTTGAACAACCATCTCCAATTCCTGAACGGTTGTCGTTTGACCGAGGCTGAATCGGATGGCACCCATTCCGATCTCTGGAGGGACTCCCATTGCTTTTAGAACTGGAGATAATTCCACCGAACCGGAATGGCAGGCTGCGCCTGTGGATGCAGCCACACCCTCTAAGCGAGCTAATATTTCCGAACCGACTCTTCCGACAAAGCCCACATTAAGAGTGTTGGGTAGACGGTGAATTGGGTGTCCATTAATGACAACATCCTCGCCGAAGTTTTTCTGAAGCATTTCCCAGAAACGGTCTCTCAATTCAAGAATTCTGGGATTACCGAGGTACCTCTTTGCAATTTCACAGGCCTTTCCAAGCCCAACAATCAATAGGACGTTTTCAGTCCCCGCCCTTCGCCCTGATTCATGACCTGCTCCGTGGATGAGGGGTTCGACTGGGGTTCCCTCCCGGATATATAAAACGCCAATTCCTTTGGGAGCATAGAGTTTATGGCCGGCTATAGATAATAGATCGACACCAAGTTCATCAACCTTTGTTTCAATCTTTCCAACGGATTGGGCCGCATCCGTGTGGAAAAGAATCCCATATTTCTTTGCAATCCTTGAGATCTCTTCAATGGGTTGTATGGTCCCCACTTCATTGTTGGCATGCATTATGGTTATCAGAATCGTCTTAGGAGTGATTACCTTCAAGATGTCTTCAGGGTCAACCCTTCCATATCGGTCTACACCTATGTAGGTCACTTCAGCCCCAAGCTTTCCAAGAAATCTGCATGGGTTGATCACGGCTGGGTGTTCAATCTGGGTTGTGATAATATGATTGCCCTTCTCTTTTAAAGCATAAAATATACCTTTAATGGCGTAGTTGTTTGATTCACTTCCTCCGCTGGTAAAAACAATCTCATTGGGAGAGCACCGAAGAAGATCGGCAACCTGCTGCCGTGCCTTCTCGACAGCCTCTTTCGCCGGAATTCCTGCCCAGTGATGGCTTGAAGGATTACCAAAATGCTGTGAAAGGAATGGCCTCATCGCTTCAGCTACTTCAGGGTCGATTGGAGTACTGGCATTGAAATCGAGGTAGATATGTCTGGGAATCATGTTCTCAATCCTTCTGATTAATGATGGTTTTCTTAAGGACAAAATCCTATTTATAACCACCCAACACGGACCCCAGTCCGGTAGACCCTCCAGGAAAAAAGTCCGGTGATGCCGATCAGGATTACAGTTACCATAGGTCCAAATTGAGAAGAAATTTGCAAACCCAACAGAACAGTTGTGATGACGATAAATAAACAGAAAGTGGCTAAACGGGTTCGTCTGAGTCGAATGGGGGAGATTTGCTTGGCTATCCCTTCTGGGATTTCATCCCCCTTGACATTAGCAAGGAGTGATTCAATAGCAGGCTGTATTCGGAAATGGACTACAGAAAGCAGGGAGGTCAGCAACAGCAACAGAAGGAGCTTGATTAAAAGGATCGGGTTCTTGAACAGGTCACTCCAGTCAAAACCCGCAAGTGGGATGAGCAGAATTCCGGTCAGGAGAGCCGTAAACTGATACATGTAGCACCGAAGGGCTGCACCCTTGATAATGTTTTCAAAGTACCGATCTACAGCAAATGGTGCCTTTCCAATCCGCCTTCTCTCGTGAACCACAATGAGGTTGTAAAGAGGTGCTGCCATAAAAACGACGGCTAAGATATGGATAAACTTCACGATATCATAAGCCATTTCACTTTCTCCTTTCCAAAGGATATTTCCTTACAGTTTTTAAATCCACTTCCCATTTCTTTAATCAGGGGGGACAATCAAGTATAGTTAAGACAAGTGGCATAAAATCATTCATCTTTTTAAAATGTCTTGGATCGCTTTTATTAAATGATCCTTTTGAAAATTTTCCTGGGAGAGCGAGATTCTAAATTCTCGATCAATAATGACATGATAAGGAACAGAACCTGTCCCAAATTTTTTATAAATTTCACCTTCCGGGTCAATGGTTACTGGATAAGTCAAACAATGTTGTTGAATCCAAGAGGAAGCCTGTTCACTATTTTCTTTGACTCCTACTCCAAAAACTTTTAACCCCTTTTCTTTGAATCTCTGCCAGATCTCTCTTTCGATCACAGGAGCCTCCTGTTGGCACCGTGTTCAGAGTGTTTTCCAGAAGACCAATAAAATCGGAGAACCTTCAAAATCCGATAATGAAATGTGATTCCCAATGGAAAAATTCTTCACCCTTTGACCAATTTTAAGTGTATCTATTTGGTCACTAAATACTTTCATCCTTCCCCTCCTCAAGAAATCTTTACCAATTCAGTTTCAAGTGGAACGGGATTGACAAGACAAAAGACTCCCGGGCATCTTTCGTTTGTTAATTTTTCAATTTCTTTTAACTGCTCTTCTTTTGAGTCACTCTTCACAGTGGCTACAATTTTAACCCTTTCTACAATCGGGTGGTCTGTCAATCCCAAGGTTTTACTGAGATCGGTGAAATTTTCTGCAGAGACATTAAGACCCTCAATCTTAATTCCCTTCATTGTTGCCATTGACATAAACGTTCCAGCAAAACAGGCAGCCAGACCAAAAAGACAGTATTGAATGGGGTCAGGTGCCAATCCCTCCCCACCCATAAAAGGAGCAAAGTCTGCATGAAGAAAGGTTTCACCGCGGGGATGCTGGATCTTTGATTCAATTTGAGGCTTTCCATCATCGAAATCCCATGAGCATTCAATCTTTTTATTTTTCTTCGCCTTTGATATGTCCTTCTTAACCTCTTCCATAAATATTTTTAATCCTTCAAGATTTATATGATTCATAGGCATTCCTCCTTAAATCCACTAATCCCTCTTTTTAGTAAAGTGGGATTTCTTTTATTTAATGCGCCTGAGGCTTGCAACCATCCTTCCTTTTTCTTGCAGTTGTTCCAAAAGGACTTCCCGCATTAAATCACAAGCCTGAATTATCTTAGGATTTGAGATTCGGTAATAAATATTCACTCCTTCCCTTCTGCTCAATACCACACCCTTCGATTTTAAAATAGCCATATGTTGGGAAAGATTCGCTTTGCTGAGCCCGATCCTATCTATCAACTCGCTTGCAGTCATCTCTTTTTCTCTCAAGGTGTTCAAAATCTCTAATCGCTTAGCGTTTGAAAAAACCTTACAAACATCAGCATGAAGCTCAAATATCTTTTCCATCATTCCCCCCACTTTTTTAATTAAATTGTTTTGAATTTATATAGTTTATATTTATCTTAACTTTATTATTTTTAAACAAGATTGTCAAGTCTTTTTACTTTTCCTCCCTGGTAAAGGAGGAAAAAATGATGTCTGAAAAATATCTTTGGGTTAAATTTTTAGAATAGGTAGGGATACAGTGAATGTGGAGCCCCGATTCAACTCACTCTCTACTTCGATCCTACCTTGATGAGCATGAACAATCCATTCGGCGATGTTTAACCCCAATCCCACTCCGCCTGTTTCTCTGGATCGTGATTTATCCACTCGATAAAAACGTCTGAAGATGTTTCCCTGCTCTTCCCTGGGGATGCCGACCCCTGTATCCTGAATTTTGATAAAGACTTTTTCTTGACTCTTTCTGAGGCTGACTCGAATTGATCCCTTTGGAGTGTATTTAATGGCGTTATCCATTAAATTGGTGACAAGCTGCTGGAGTAATCCCTTATCTCCCATGACCCTTACTTCTTCAGGAGTCTCGGTGGTCCATTCCAATCCCTTTTGTCCTGCAAGAATCTGAAATAGTCCACTCACCTCTTTGATTAAAAGATCCAGTCGGACGGGTTCCATCTTCAACTCAATCTGTGAAGCATCCGATTTGGAAAGGAGGATCAAATCATTGATCATCCTATTCAGGTGATCAAACTGCTCGATGAAATGAACCAAACCCTCCTGATACTCTTCGATGTTTCTTGTTTTCGAAAGAAGGACTTCTGCTTCTCCCCTCATGGCACAGAGTGGAGTCTTTAATTCGTGAGAGACATCCGCCGTAAACTCCGCCATTCGTTTAAACGAACCTTCCAAACGCGCAATCATCCCATTGATCGTTTGGATCAGGTCATCCATCTCATCCCCAGTTCCTCTCGGTTCCAGTCGTTCGCTCAGATTTTGGGAGGTAATGTTCTGTGTCTTTGATACAACATAACCAATGGGAGAAAGGGATCTCCTGGCTAAAATCCATCCCCCCAATGAACCTAAAAGGACCATGATGGGGATAGCCATCAGTAGGTTTGATTTAAAATTTGAAAGGCTTTTCCGAACAAATCTAAGAGAGGTTCCCATCTGAATCACAACAGGACTTCCAGCAGGAGGATGAAAGAGAGAGGCCACAAAACGAAAGGGTCTTCTTCTGTCTGGAAAATAAATATCTTCCCAAAAAACTCGATTCTCTTTCACCTTAACCACGACATTATCGATCCCATGACTGCGTGCTCCTTTAAAATTATCTGAAATAAATAGAATCTCCCCATCTAAATCCTGGATTTGAAAATAGAGCGGATAATAGGCTTTAGATTTTTCGATCTCCTCAAAAATTTTTAACCCTTTGAGATCATTTGGATATCGAACCATAAAATCTTTCAATTCTTTAGTTTCATCCAGGAGAAGGAGGTCCACCTCTTTGATCAGTTGATGTTTTAATCGCAGATAAAGAAATCCACAGATGATCAAAGAGGATACTAAAAAGATCAATATATACCAGAGGGTTAATTTGATATCTGTTCGACGGAGAGATCTACCCCTTATCTTTAAGGACATATCCAACCCCTTTGATGGTATGGAGGAGTTTGGGCTCAAAATCTCTATCGATCTTATTTCGAAGGTGAGAGACATGGACATCCACCACATTGGTGGCGGTATCAAAATGATAACCAAAGACCCGTTCCGAAATCATGGTCTTGGTAATGACCTGCCCTGCATGCCTCATTAGATACTCGAGAAGGGCATACTCCTTAGGGGTAAGTTCTATCCTTATCTTATCCCGAAAAACACGATGGCCATCGACTTCAACAATAAGATTAGCTAACTGCAATCTTGGGGGAAGGGCATCAGATTTTCCTCTCCTCAAGATT
>JBBIRT010000005.1:35375-48659 GCA_037441725.1 Deltaproteobacteria bacterium
CGCCAACAGCTCATTAAAAGAGAAGGGTTTGGTTAAATAATCATCCGCCCCTAAATTCAAGCCTTCTACAATATCTTTTTTTGAATCTTTCACTGTTAAAAAAATTACTGGGGTTTGAATTCCCCTTTCTCTAATCCTTTTTAAAATCTCCCTCCCATCCATCTGGGGAAGGAGGATGTCAAGGATGATCACGTCATAAGCCTTATAGAGTGCCATCCTGAGTCCCTCCTCTCCTCGGGTGGCCACGTCAACAGAGAAAGAGTTTTCAAGGAGTCCCTTACGAATAAATCGGACAATGGGTTGATCATCTTCAACCAGTAAAATCTTCATAGGGATTGAAATAGATCCTTCTACAGACTTTCCATTACCACTCCCTGGTCAGAAACGTAAACCAGCCCTCTTCGACGGCTTTCAAGGATCAATTTCTTAAGAAAGATCCTCTTATCTCTGATGGGGGAATTGTGCTGGAGATATTCTTTAAAGAATCTGAAGCGATCCCTTGTGGTCATCACCTTGGGAGTGGAGGTATTAAGCTGTAAAAAATTTTTAAACAATTTTTTATGGCTTATCTTTCGATCAAGTAATACATCCTCAAAATCGAGGAGATGAAAGTCCCACTCCTTCTCATGGTTTGAGATGATAATGTTACATGTCTTCATATCTTTATGGTATACATTCCTCTGATGAAGAGATTTAAGCCATTGAGCAAAGGATTTAATAAAAAGCCTCTTTTTTTCTATATCCTCGAACCCTTTCAGAATATAACGGTCCATCTCAAGACCCTTGGCTATCACCTCCACCACCAAAAAGCTTTCTTCTATTCCCAACCTCTTCCTTTTCTCCACAAAGGCGAGAGGTTTCAGGACAGAGAGCCCTCTTACTCGCATCCCATTAGCTGCTACCCAGGCCTTCATCCCCTTTGGTCTCCGAAAAAGTTCTTTCATACGTCCCCAGAAATAGGGGTAACAGATCTGTTTTAGACAGATCCTCTCCCCCTCATCGACTATTATCGAGACGTTCACCTCTGGAGAAGATTTGATCAAGGAAGAAGGTTGTTCCTTCACCAAGGTCTGATGTTGATGGATTGATCTTTTAAGACGATCAAGGGGGAAATCTCTGCGATGGAAATAACGAATCCCCTCTTCTCGTCGAATTGTAAAATCAGTACTCTCCATCAAACACCGTTTGGTTCGGCTTTTGAATTGCCTTTCTTGGAGGGACTTCATCAGGGGATAAATCCTTTGATATAAAATCTCTCGATGTTTGGAATCCTTAGCTTCTCCTCCAACATATTGGCTCAAAAATAGAAGTTGCTCCTCCTCGCCCCACTTTTCTCTTAAAGAATGGAAGAGGTGTGCCAAATTCCATAGTCTCTGATCCATAGAGAGGAATCTTTTGAACTGGGCTCGATGTAGATCTGTCAGGAGAAGGGAGGTTTCTCTCCATAAGAAATTTCCTGCATGGAGATCTTGATGGAAAAGTCCTGCATCTTGAAATCTTCTGATAGTTTTTGCCAATAAGGCAATCGAATGAGGATTTTTTGATCTTGATGGGTCTTCAATGAATGAAACCCCATTTTCAATGGCTTCCGAAAAAAAATAACTTTCTCTGATCAATCCATGATGAACCCTTTCCATCCATCCGAATGGTTTAGGCAACGAAAGACCCATTTTTTCTAACTGGATAGCGATGAGGAATTCTTTCTTTCCTTTGGAGGGAAGAAAAAGGTATTTGATATATTCCAACCAACCTTTTGACCGATCCCTTTTTAAAAAGATTTTTCTCTGGTCTGAAAGGGGTAATAGGAAGGCAGTCCTCCACGTTGACTCTTTGATGACCACCCCTCCCATCTTCTGAATCGATGAGACAGGGTCATCAAAAAAAGGGGGAAGAAGGTTCTCAATAACTTCCCTTTTAACATATCCTCTAAGATCCTCCTGGGATATTTTTATAAAATCACCCTGTTCCATCTATCTCCGCTTTCCAAGCCTAATCATCTTCTCATAAAAACCTTCAATGGCTTCGACTTGACGATCCAATTGAAAATCTTGATGGGCTTTCTGATAAGCTGCCTTACCAAAGGATTCTCTCATTTCAGGGTGACGAAGCAGTTGAAGCACAGCCTGGGCCAATTCTTCAGGGGTATCATTCACTACCAATCCTGATCGGCCATCTTCCACCAGTTCAGGAAGCATTCCTCGATTGGCCACTATCACCGGTTTTCCCATAGCCATGGCCTCCCTCAAGGCCCTGGCCGTCCCATCTGAGCCTGCCATTAAAAAAACAAAAATGTCCATACAGGCTAAGGTGTCGAGGTAGTCTTCAGTTCGATAGCCTCCAAGGGTTACCCACCTTTCAACGCCAAGTCTTTTCATCGGTTGGATGACACTTTGTTCCATCTGACTTGATCGACCGACCAGGAGGACTCTAATATTTGGAAAATCTCTCACAATGGTTTTTATCCCTTCTAAAAAGACAGCCGTCCTTCTATATTTCTGAAAACGTGCAATCATTCCGATCACAATCTCCCCTGGTCCAATCCCAAAATGGGTCCTCATATCTTTGAACTTCTGATGAGGATTGTATCTTGTCAGGTCCAAGGCAGGTAAAACCTTTAACACCCTCTCGATGGGAAGACCGAATCGTCTTGCATCCTCTCTCCTCGCCTTCTCCGAAAAAGTGATCATCCCATCTGTGAATTGAGAGATAAGAAAGCGATTTCCCCAGTGAGGCTTCAGAGGATCTCTTTTATGATCCGTTCGAATGACGATGACTGGATAACCTGATCTTTTTGCAGCAATCCCCCCCAAAAGATGTCCGTGGGAATGGTGAACATTTAAAATATCAAATTTTTCTTCACGGAGGTAGCGGGTCAGCGCTGAAATATCACGAAGATGTGTAAAGAAAAAAGAGGGATGATAAAACTTTATGGAATGATCCAGTTGGAACTGATCTGTGGCCTTAACCCCTGCCTGGCGAACCCTCTTTTCAATGCTGTCCTCCACAGGAAGAGGGGGTTTTCGATAGGCAAAGGTTACATCATGACCTCGCTTCTCTAAACCTTTACAGAGATTTACGGTGGGATCAGCCGGACCAGTCCATTTCCAATTGCTAAAAAGATGAAGAATTTTCATTGTGTAAGCAACAACTTGCATAGCGCATAAGTCATCGCGCATTGCGTAACTACAAACCCTATTGGGAGACAGCGATTAAAGGAAGAAGTTATCATTCTCAACCTCCTCAATTTGGTGAAGGTCTTTATCAGAATGGATCAAATCTTCCAACCACCAATTGGTTCGATTATAAAAACATCCCACATCCTTGCATTCCTCTTCGGCATTAAAGGTCAAGATTAAATCTGCTGTTTTTCTAAGACTCTCCTTTAATTGGCTAACCGTTAGGTATCCATCTGGTTCTCCAATTTTAGCCTCCTTCACTCCTCGAAATGCTGGACAGTGAAAAATCCCAAATGGAGAGACCACGGTTCTGAAAAATTGCATATGGCATCTCTTGGGCTGCCTCTTAATTTGATCTGTCTCCTGATTGAGCATGGCTTTTAGATTGGAGCTCTCCAGAATCTTATTGGAATCTCCTGTAAAAAGTCTTGCATCTTGAAGACGCCTTCTGATCTGTTCAATGATCTCCATCTCCTTAGTCTTTTTAACATCTTTAAGAAGCGTTTCCCTCTGGGAATCGTTCATTCGAATCAGGCAGGGTTTGAAAGAAACATAATCAAACGAAAATTCCTTTGCCAGTTTAACTGCCCCAATGATTTCGTGAAGATTGCTCCGGAGTCTTCTCCCATTGATCTCAACACCCTCCCAAACGATCACAAAGGAATATCCTAATGAGATAATGGGATTTTTTTCTTTCAATTCTTTTGCTTTCTTTAATATTTCATGGAAGGTGATCGAGGTCTTGGGTGAATGGATATCTTTAAAGACCCCCTCACTGGCTGCATCCATAGAAATTCGGACCCAATCCTTCTCTTCCAGCTTTCCGGCAACCTCTTCAATCTTTTCTAATCGGGATCCATTGGTCACAATCCCTACCTGTAACTTCTTATTTTTAATGTGACGGACAATCTCCCCGAAGTGGGGATGAAGGGTGGGTTCTCCTCCACCAATCAAGATTATGGAACGAAGTCCTTGAAGAGATAGGGTATCAATGGTCTCTTCAATCTTTTTTAAGGTGAGGCTTTTCCCTTCGTTAATCAATTTCGAATCAACACAAAAAGCACATGAGAAATTGCAAGCCGAAGTCAGATCTAAATTGATGGAGATTGGGCTATAAAAGGGGAGAGCCCCATGTTGAATCCCCGCCTGCCAATCCCTCTGCCAGTGAACATAGTCTTTTAGCCTTTGAAGGATCTCTCTCTGTCTCAGTTTAGAACTAAAGTCATGCTCCTTCTCTTTTAGTCTTTCCATAACCCACTCTTTTCGAATTCATGATAACCCTCCCTGATCTCTTTTAGCAAAGACACATTATGGAGGATATGGAGATATCCAATATACGGCTCCCTCCTCTTCTCGATAGCCTCCATAAAGTTCCTTACCGAGAGTTCAAGAGGATCAACAATCCTCAACCTTTTATCCTCATAATTAAAATAGATTTTATAATCCTCCAAATCAACACTTCGATAGACAATTCGATCATTCAAACCAAATGCGAAGGGACGGGGAAGAGAGCTCAGGTATTTTAAGTGGATCAATACATCACAGGTCTGAGCCCCAGAAAGATATGAAAAACGGATCTTCATCTCCTCCTGTCCATTAAATTCAAAATTCAAATCCTCAATCTCCCCTGTCCCTAAGAAGCAATAAAGAAGACTCAGGGCGTGTGGAACTGATTCTGGAATCATCTCCTTACCAGGACAGGGGGGTGAGAGATGGATGAAAAATGTATTGGCTTGTTGGATGATGATCTTCCCACATAAGGCTTCATAGGCCTCCATGGAAAAAGGCCATTGAGAGTTCATGGCAATGGTTAATCCCCTTTGGTAGGCCTTCTCAAAAATATTCTCCACCTCTTTGCGGAGGTCCATGAACCCATCCCAGATGAACGGTTTTTCACAGAAAAGATGGAGGCCTAAATCGATTCCTTTTCTTAAATATTCATAGTGAGTATAAGAAGGAGATGCAATGACCAAGACCTCTGGTCTTTCCATTCTGATCATCTCATCAAAATCGATATAAGGCTTGGCATTGATCCCATATTTTTGAAGTGCCATGGACGTCTGATCACTTCTCTCTCTGCTCGTCCCTAAGATAGAGATGATCTTTCCTCCATATTTATGAAAATATTTACTGAGATACTCTCCAATTCCGTTTCGGGTTCTCCCTGCACCGATAATAGAGACTTTCACTTAATCAATAATCCCCTCCTTCACTATATGCTTGAGGTGATCTCATAATTTGATATGGGTATTAGGAATAGCTTGACTCCATTTTAACATAATCAAAGAGATAATTTAAATATAAGGACCTGTCTTCTCCCTTCGAGAGCAGACATTGAAAAACAGCCTCTTTTCAATTAAGATGAAAGCCATGAAAAAAAAGGATATTTTATTAAGTTCGTTCTCAGGAATCCTTCTCATCCTTTCATTCCCTAATTTTAATCTTGAGTTTTTGGCTTGGTTCGCCCTTGTCCCCCTCTTCTTCTCAATTGAAGGGAAAGATTATTCCCAGAGTTTTAAACTCGGTTTTCTAAACGGCCTTATCTCTTTTCTCGGAATCCTTTATTGGATTATTGTCGCTGTCCACACATATGGCCATTTTCCTCTCATAGTGAGTATCTTTATCTTACTCCTATTAGTCTCGTATCTGAGTCTTTTCAATGGAACATTCGTTTTTTTGTCTCGGCTTCTCTGGATGCACTTGGGATTTAAAGCAATCTTTCTCACCCCTTTTCTTTGGGTCTCTTTGGAATATCTTCGCTCCTTTTTTCTAACCGGTTTCCCCTGGGCAAATTTAGGTCACTCACAATATCTCAACCTCCCATTTATCCAGATGGCTGATCTGACTGGGGTTTATGGTCTCTCCTTTACGATCGTTTTAACCAATGCCACGATCTATCTCATCCTTCACCAGTGGTCAAGCAGAATCTTTCCCATTAAAGAAGCCATCCTTACCTTTGTCATTCTCCTTGTTTTTCTGATCTATGGATACTCGAGAATGGGGAGTATTGATCGAAGGATCCAACAAAATCCTTCTTTAAAAATTGGACTGGTCCAGGGGAATATTGATCAATCCATAAAATGGGATGAATCCTTTCAAACGGAAACATTGAAAATCTATGAAAAACTATCTTTAAAGGTTTCAGAAGAAAAACCTGATCTTATCATCTGGCCTGAAACTGCAGTTCCCTTCTTTTTTCAAGAGGCAACCAAAAACCAGGCTCTGATCTTCAAGATATCTGAGAAAACAAAGGCTTTCCTTCTATTTGGAAGCCCTTCTTATACTGAAGAAAAGGGGAAGGTAAAACTCCACAACAGTGCCTTTTTCACCACCCCCGCTGGGGTCATATCAGGACGGTACGATAAGATTCACCTTGTCCCTTTTGGTGAATATGTCCCTTTGGCTGACGTTCTCTCATTAGGCTCCTTTGGGGAGGTCGGGGATTTCAGACCTGGAAAGGAATATACTCTCTTTTCACTCCCCCAGGGGAAGTTTGGTACGCTCATCTGTTTTGAAATCATCTTTCCAGATCTTTGCCGGAGATTTGTTAAGAAAGGAGCAAACTTCTTGGTCACCATCACCAATGATGCCTGGTTCGGAAAAACCTCTGCCCCCTACCAGCATTTCTCTATGGCCACCTTCAGGGCCATTGAAAACCGGGTTTTTATTGTTAGGGCAGCCAATACCGGGATCTCGGGGTTGATTGACCCCAAAGGGAAAATTATAAATCAAGGAGGAATTTTTACTCAGGAGGCCATTGCCGGAAGAATTCACTTGTCTAACCAAAAGACCTTTTACACCCTTTTTGGAGATGTCTTCGCCTGGATATGCTCTATTTTATCTATTCTTCTGGTGGCCAACATTCTATTTAAAAAAATAAGGAGAAGATAAGATGAGAATCCGTAAACCTGGAAAGGTATGTGAGAGAATTTGGTTCTTGGGCAGGGAGGAATCTGGGGTTTATCTTCTTGAAGGAGATAATAGCTCCATGATTGTGAGTGGAGGGCTGAGTTATCTCCTCCCGGAGATTCTTGAACAATTTAAGAAATTTGCCATTGACGAGAATCGAATCCAAAAAATCTTAATTCTTCATTCCCATTTTGATCATGTAGGGATTATCCCTTTTTTAAAACGCCGGCATCCTAAGATTGAGATCTATGCCTCCCAAAGGGCATGGGAAATTTTACAGATGGATAAGGCCATTTTAACCATAAATGAGTTCAGCCGAAACGCAGCCAGGCGGATGAAAAAAGAGGATATTTATTTTCATTTTGACTTAGAGTGGAAAAAAGATATCTCTGGGAAAACTGTCCAAGAAGGAGACCGATTGGATTTGGGAGGTCTGGAGGTCTCCATCCTTGAGATCCCTGGGCATTCTTCTTGTTGCATTGCAGCTTATATACCAGAACTTCAGGTCCTTTTTCCTACAGATGGAGGGGGGATCCCTTTTAATCAAACCATAATAAGCTCAGGAAATTCAAATTTCACAAGATATCAGGAGAATCTCGAAAGGATGAAGAAGCTTGAGGTTCAATACTACTGTGCAGATCATTATGGTTATATTATTGGGGAAGAGGCGCAGGAGTTCATTTTGAAATCGATTGAAATGGCAAAAATATTTCGCAGTCAAATGGAGGAAGTTTATCGCTCGACTCGAGACGTTGAAAAAACCGTACAGAAGTTAGTCTCCTCCTTCTATGAGGAAAAACCTTCCTATTTTCTTGATCCCCGCCTTCTCCTCGATATCTATCGTCAGATGGTTCGCCATATTGCCAGTATGATGGAGGAAGAGGCTTGAAGTTTTCCATAAATCTATTCAGTGGAAATCATTAGTCAGATTGTAATGCCCCACTCATTCGGGGAATCAGGCAGGGATGTCGGAGAAAATTTTATAGCGGAAACCTCAGCTTGTCCCATAACTACAGAATTCCTTAAATAATGGAAGGCAATGATTTGTTGGAGGATATAACTTTCATAAACCCCTTTTTGAAGTGCTCCGCTTTACAAAATTTTCGGAGATATTCCTGCCTGATTCTAATAGGATTCCCCACTTCAGTGATGCATTATGTCAGATTGGTCAGAAATCAGATTTTGCTTATGACAAAGGCCTGTCCACCATTTCTTTATCTACTTTATCTAAATGTGATCAACAAGATCTCTGGGTTGGTATCGAGACGCATGGGAGGCCCCCAGGTCCCAGCTCCACTTGAAGTATAAACCAATAGATCGCCAAACGATTTTAGTCCATAATCATACCCCTTATAAATCCGTGAGGTGATGAATCGAAAAAGAAAGACCTGCCCCTGATGGGTGTGGCCGGAAAGTTGAAGGGAAATCCCATGATCCCTGGCCACCTGCAAATGTGAAGGGCTATGTTTTAATAGGATGCTTGGTTTCTGAGGATGAATATTGATCTTTTGTAAAACCGCCTTAAATCCTTCTTCACTTCTTGAATCCATGTAATCTACACCCACGATTTGTAAGCCATCCAATTCAACTTTCTCGTTATACAAAACCCTGATCCCAGCTCGTTGGATAGCTCGAAGGTATGAAGTAGGTTCATTAAATTCTTCATGATTTCCTGTTACAAAATAGGTCCCATGAGGAGTAGAGATCTTTGAAAAAGGTTCAATCATCTGGCCAAGATCCCCTACCAGGCCATCATAGAGATCACCCCCAATAAAAATAATATCAGGATGTAATTCTCGAATTTTCTTAACGATACGTTGTGCAAATCCATGATTTCTTACATGACCAAGATGGGTGTCGCTTACCCATATAGCCTTTTTCCCTTTCCAAGAGATAGGGAGATTAGGAATTTTCAAATCAATTTTTGTGGTACGGATCATGCTCCCATTGACGAATCCATAAAAACTGGCTGCTAAGGCGATGCCCATCAATATTTCAATCAATAATCTTCTATCCAGTGGAAACTGAAATATTCCGGCCAACCCATCAATGATCCAGCAGAGGAGAGAGGCAAGAACAAAAAGATAAAAAATTCCAAGCCATGATACTGCAATGGTGTAAAAAAACCGGGCAATAAGATTTGAATAATAGAAGGCGAGGAGAGAAGTCAAAACAAGACTGACTGATAACAAAGCCAAACCAATTTTCAAAGTCAGAAGTTTGGAAGGTTGGGTTACCCCCAAGAATCTTACCAAGGTTTTATAAAAAAACCAGTGCCCCAAAAACAGGATCGATTGAATGATACTGATAAACAGAATGAAGCGCATAAGAATTCAGACATTATAATCCATAAGATTTTGATTCGCTATGTCATGTGAGGAAAAGAGTAATCTTTCATTTATCCTATATAGGGCAATGGTCTCAGGTCTGGCAGAAATATCTTCCAGCGTGTCAAGTGGAGAATCATCCTTACCAGATCATTAAGTTCCTCCGCTTCCAGGAAAGATGGTGAGTTTTTTCTGGTGTACAAATTTGCTATAAATGACCGATTTTTAATCAAGCATAGCTAAATGAAATAACTCATTTAACTGTTTTCAACTGGATAATTTATGAGAAAGAATTAATATGAAATTTTAATAGATTACAGCCCTTACGAACCATGACCCTTAATAAAAACCTTAATTAAATGGCATAAAAAATGCAAAAATTTTCTATAATTTTCCTTCTTAAAGATTATTTTATTACTTCCTTTTAAAGAGGTTCTCATTGTTCTATCTGGTTTACAAGAAGATAGGGATAGAGGGTATTATTCTTTTTCTCACCCTCCTTTGTTTTTCAAATTCTTACTCTCAAGAGATTCCTTATCCCTCTCCAATCTTCGAAGAGTCACCAACCTATCATGAAAAATTGAATTTGGAAGAGGGATTTTTCATCGCCCCTCCCAATGGATTTGAATCTTATATTACCGATGAATCCACTGATGATTTTATCATGAATGAATTTTCAACCAACTCAACTACAGAGAAAAATACCTTTGATATCCCCGTTGTTATTAACGAAAAAGTGAAGCGGTTCATCCAATATTTTCAAACGACTATCCGACATAAATTTATCACTTGGCTCGCCCGATCTGAAAAATATATCTCCTTGATGAAAAATTTATTAAGAGGCTATGGACTCCCAGAAGATTTAGTCTATTTAGCCCTCATTGAAAGTGGATTCGATCCTCATGCTTATTCAAGAAGTAAAGCCGTTGGCCCTTGGCAATTTATCTTTCCTACGGCCAAACGATATGGGCTAAAGGTGAATTGGTGGGTTGATGAAAGGAGGGATCCTGAAAAATCCACGATTGCAGCAGCCAAATACTTAAAAGACCTCTATGAGATGTTTGCATGCTGGTATCTTGCTGCTGCAGGTTACAATGCAGGAGAGTTTAAGATCATCAAAGCCATCAAACGCTATCGGACAGACAACTTTTGGAACTTAACTAAATATCGATATTTAAAACGGGAAACCAAAGATTATGTTCCTCAGATGATCGCAGCTGCTCTCATTGCTAAGGATCCTGTGAAATATGGATTTACCGATATCCCATATCAGGAACCCCTACAATATGAAAAGGTGAAGGTACCGGAATTAACCTCTCTCACTACTGTTGCCAAGGCCTGCGAAACCTCTCTTGAAGAGATCAAAGATCTCAATCCTGAACTCCGAAGAGATATTACTCCTCCTCATGAGGAGGAGTATGAAATCAAAATCCCTCTTGGTAAAAAAGAGCTCTTTAGAGAAAATTTCAGGAATTTTCAGCCTCTCGGAAAGTCTCAATTTAAAACTCATCTTGTGAAAAAGGGAGAAACTCTAAGAAGGATTGCGAAATTATATAGGGTGGATCTTGAACCTCTTCTCGAAATCAACCACCTAAAGAGAAACAGTCAGTTATCAAGAGGGAGGGTGCTCTTCATCCCTATCTTAAAAAAGGAAAACCAATCATTCATTGTGGCAGATACAGAAGAAAGGGCAAAGATTAAGACAAAAAAATCAGCAGAGAAGATTCCCTCTCCTGAATTACTTCAGGGTTCCTCTTAGGCCGATCGCATCAGCCACCTCTTGCATTCCCTTGATCGTATCTTCAATGAGCTCTTCCAAACTTACTCCCAGCATCTCTGCCCCTCTTTCAATGATGGATCGATCCACTCCAGCTGCAAATCTCTTGTCTTTCCACTTGTTTTTTACTGACTTTACCTGAACATCCAAAATGCTTTTGGAGGGTCGAACCAAGGCTGTGGTCACCACGAGTCCTGTGAGTTCATCCACCGCATAGAGGGTTTTTTCCAGCGGAGTCTGGGGGATGATATTGGAACATATCCCCCAACCATGGGAGATTGCTCCTCGGATATATTCCTCAGGCCATCCATGTTCTCGAAGAATCTCTTCGGTCTTAGAACAGTGCTGGTCAGGGAATTTTTCATAATCGAGATCATGGATGAGACCAATAACTCCCCACTTCTCTTCATCTTCTCCTCTCTTCCTGGCTATATAACGCATGACTGCTTCCACTGCATAGGCATGTTTGCGTAGACTATCGGTTTCATTATATTGATGTAATAAATGCAAGGCTTCTTCACGTGTTGGGCCCTTTTCTCCCATTTCCCATCTCCTTTCTAAGGAACACAATTTTTATAAATAACATGGAATATTCCTTTTTTATTTGCAAATCCTTTTTTAAAAAGGGCTGACCGATTTCATGAAAAAGTGATGAGTGGCTAAAAATAATTTTCTCCCTTTCATTCAAGGAATGATTCTGTTATATTTAAAATAGCAAGTTGGATCAGGAATGTCGTCGTGGAAACAATATCATCAGGTAATCTGAGGAAAGGAGAAACAGATGGCAGAGGCAAAAAAAGGTGATACGGTGAAGGTGCATTACACGGTCAAGTTGGCGGATGGAATGATTATTGGTTCCACGACCGACTATGAACCCCTCCAATTTACCATCGGGGAGGGAAGAATTCTCCCTGGCTTTGAACAAGCAGTGATTGGAATGAATCCAGGTGAGTCAAAAACCATTGAAGTCCCTGCCTCTCAGGCATTTGGCCCACACCTGGATGAAATGGTCATCACCATAGATCGAAATCGATTGCCAGGGGACTTCGAACCAAAGGTGGGAGAGCAAGTACAATTTCGCCAAATGGATGGTCAAATTGCCACGGTCCGAGTCACAGAGGTATCTGAATCGAGCATCACTATAGATGCTAACCACCCATTGGCAGGCAAAGACCTGACCTTTGATATCCAGTTTCTTGAAGTGGTCTAATCTTTAAAGAAGATTAAAGTAGAATAATATCTTCGAGGATAAAGCTTAGGATCGAGGGTTGCATAATACTGCTAAGTTGTAAAAAAAGAAAGGATTTAAATGAGATTCAGTATCTCTAAAGTTATTGCCTGTCGGGTCGTCATTGAAGAGCTACTGCCTCTTCTCCCGAACTCCATCCAGTACGAAACCCTTGATTTTGGCTTGCATGCCAATCCGGATAAACTGAAGAAGGCTCTTCAGGAAAAGATCGATGCTTTAAACCATGAAGAAGGTATGATACTCCTTGGATATGGCCTTTGTTCTCGAGCCGTTGTAGGCTTGCGAAGCGAGCACTGCTCCTTGCTGATCCCTCGTGTCGATGATTGTATCAGTATCTTTTTAGGATCACGAGAGGACTATCTTAAGCAAATGAAGTCTGAACCTGGAACGTATTATTTAACAAAAGGCTGGATTGAAGCAGGAGATAATCCCTTTGGATTATATGACCAAATGGCGGAGCGTTATGGTGTTGAAAAAGCCCATGGGTTAATTAAACGAATGCTTAAAAATTATACCCGTTTGGTTTTTATCAATACAGGCCAGTATGAGGTAGATCGTTACAGAGAGCTTTCCAGGGAGTTGGCCTCTCGATATGATTTGAGGTTTGAAGAAATCTATGGATCAACCCGTTTGGTAAAAAAAATGATCCATGGACCTTGGGATGAAGATCTGATCATTATTCCCCCTGGCCAAACCATCTCATATGAAATGTTTTACCCCAGTGAATAAATGAAAAGCCCACCTCATCGGTGGGCTTTTCATATCCCTGCTTACGCAGGGACAATCTTTAATCTTGGCAACGTCCTACTCTCCCACACAGTTTCCCATGCAGTACCATCGGCGCTG
>JBBIRT010000006.1:0-29901 GCA_037441725.1 Deltaproteobacteria bacterium
CCAAACAACTTGTTATTGGTCCGGTGCTATCACGTAACTTTAGAACAAGGTCAAAAATTTGAAATAGAAGTGGAAGGGGGAAAAGTAAAGAATGCATGGAGCAGTGGA
Source organism: Deltaproteobacteria bacterium (assembly GCA_037441725.1). Classification (GTDB taxonomy): domain Bacteria; phylum Desulfobacterota; class BSN033; order BSN033; family UBA1163; genus JBBIRT01. Next base: position 109 of record JBBIRT010000006.1, read on the forward strand.
ACCATGGCCCGGGGTTTTGAGACCTTACTTACTGGAAAAGACCCCCGTGACGCCTCCTTCGTAACCAGTCGATTCTGTGGAGTTTGTTACAGCGTTCACCAATTGGCCTCTGCCCGTGCTTTGGATATGGCTTTTGGTGCAAAAGTTCTTTGGGGAGGAAATTTGATCAAAAACCTGGTCATGGGAGCAGAATATATCTATGACCATCCACTCCATTTTTATCAACTCAGTGCTCTTGATTACATCGATATCATGGCCGTTGCTAATTACAAAGGGAAAGATAAAGATTTATTGGCAGTTAAGAACAAGGTGGTCAGTTTAGTGAAGTCCAATGATACCTATCCACTGACCCCAAGATATAAACCCGATGGCTTCTGCGTCAAGGATCCTGAAGTGGTAACTACTGCTGTCAAACATTATATCGATGCGATGAGGATGCATGCCCTGGCAAGGAACATGGGAGCTATATGGGGTGGGCGAACTCCGCATTACCAGAATATTGTCGTAGGTGGGGTCACCTCTTATCCAGATATTAATCAGGTAGCCAAGTTCCGTACCATGCTGGATGAGCAATCCAAATTCATCAATGAAGTCTATATCTCCGATGTCCTGGCCTTTGGAACAGGTCCTCTTTGGGAGCTTGCCAAAGCAGGCATAGGAGGTGGTCATTATAACTATTTATCCTATGGGGCCCTTGAAAAGGACCCTGAGGGAAAATCTCTTGTTTTTCCATCAGGTGTAATCATAGGATTGAATCCAGCCAATATCAAAATAGATCCATTTGATCCTCAAAAAATCACAGAGTCGGTAAAATATGCATGGTATAAGGAGAATAAACCTGTTCATCCGTACCAAGGAGAACAAATTTTCGATCTCGATAAAAAAGAGGCCTATTCCTTTGTAAAGGCCCCTCGTTATGATGGGAAAGCCATGGAGGTTGGACCATTGGCGCGAATGCTTGTGGCAAAGAATCCCACTATTCTTGGATTGGTGGCAAAAGGTGCAAAACCAGGTGTAGTCGCTCGTCATGCGGCAAGGGCCATTGAAACAAAGCTCGTTGTAGAGGCCTGCTACGAATGGTGTGATCAACTCCTTACCGAAATGACCAAACCAGGATTTAAAATCCATGATAAGGAGCATTGGGATCCTCCAGAAAAAGGCATGGGAGCAGGATTTTATGAAGCCCCAAGGGGAGGATTAGGTCACTGGATTGAAATCGAAGATAAAAAGATTAAAAATTACCAAGCTGTTGTTCCCTCGACCTGGAGCTTCTCCGAGAGACGAAAAAGGGATGAGAGGACAGTATGAGGAGTCTCTGATAGGTGCTCCGGTACCTGATCCTGAGAATCCAATCAATGTCGTCCGGATTATCCGCTCTTTTGACCCATGCCTTGCCTGTGCCATTCACCTAATTGATCCAAAGACGAATGAAGTCCGCAAATTCCTTATCGAATGATTGAATCATGATGACCATTTCTAAAAATCTTGAAGAAGGGGGGAGAGGAAAATAGGCTCTCCCCTTAAAACTATTATTTTGGGAGTAGGGAATCTATTGCTTTCTGATGAGGGCGTGGGAGTACATGTGGCTGAGGAACTGATGAAGATGGACCTCCCGCCCGGGGTTTCTGTGGTAGAAGGGGGAACAGATGGGTTCCGTTTATTAAACATTATTACAGAGGCAGATCGCTTGATTATCATTGATGCCGTAAAAGGAGGGGCTCCACCAGGATCGATCTATCGCTTCGATATTGGTGAGGTGAGAAATTGTCCATCTGGTTTTAAAACATCGGTCCATCAGATTGGAATCTTAGAGGTTTTAGATCTTTCTGAATTAATAGGCAAGACTCCGCATACCACAGTGATTGGCATTGAGCCCAAGTCACTGGAAATGGGAATGGAATTATCTCCTGAAATCAGGGAAAAAATTCCTCGGGTGGTTGAACTCATATTGAAAGAGTTGAAAGATGACCCAAAACATTGAAGAATGATATTAGGATGAAACGAGCTGAAATAGGGATTACCGGAATCGTCCAGGGCATCGGATTTCGACCCTATATCTACCACTTAGCCCAAAAACACTCCATTCGGGGATGGGTATTCAATAATGAAAAGGGAGTCTTTATCGATGCAGAAGGAGAAGATGGACATCTTGAGCAATTTATTCGAGAAATTCCTAAACTTGCCCCACCTCTTGCCCGAATTGAGTCACTTCAAGTCACCCCATTAGAACCTATAGGCCATACTACCTTTGAAATCAAAAAGAGCAAAGAGGCCCAGGATAAATTTACCCTCATCTCTCCTGATCTATCTACCTGTGATCAATGCCTTCTGGAGCTCTTTTCACCCCAGAACTTTCGTTACCGATACCCATTCATCAATTGTACCCTCTGTGGCCCAAGGTTCACGATCATTCAGGACATTCCTTACGATCGACATAAAACCACGATGGCTCCCTTTAGGATGTGTCCTGTTTGTCAAGAGGAGTATGAAGATCCCTCTAATAGAAGGTTTCATGCACAACCCAATGCCTGTTCTCACTGTGGCCCTTCACTTTGTTTAAAGGATAGGGAAGGAAACGAGGTCTTGGGCGATCCGATCGAAAATACCCTCGATTTTCTCATCAAAGGAAAAATCATAGCCATCAAAGGCCTGGGTGGATTTCACCTTGCCTGTGATGCCAAAAATCAAGAAGCAGTTTCTTCTTTAAGGTCACGTAAATTTAGAGAAGACAAACCATTTGCTGTAATGTGCCATGATATCAGTGAAGTTGAGCAGCATTGTGAATTGCTTGAGGAAGAAAAGAAACTCCTATTGAGTGTGGAGAGGCCCATTGTGATCCTAAGAAAGAAGAAAGAGACAGCCATAGCCCATGCCGTTGCTCCATATCAGAATACCCTTGGGGTCATGCTTCCCTACTCGCCTCTACACCATCTCCTCCTTCAAGGCCCACTTAAAACACTGGTGATGACCAGTGGGAATATCAGTGACGAACCGATCTCCTATAAAAACGAAGAAGCCTTTCAAAGACTCTCTAACATTGCTGACTTTTTTCTCATTCACAATCGTGAGATTCATATGAGATGCGATGATTCAGTGACAAGAATCTTCGATGGGAAACCTTATGTCCTTCGTAGATCAAGAGGATATGTGCCTTTTCCAATTAAGCTCCCGTTCTCTATTGAAATGATTTTGGCCTGTGGAGGAGAGTTAAAAAACACATTCTGTCTAACCCGTGGTCAATATGCCTTTGTGAGCCACCATATCGGCGATCTCGAAAATCTCGAAACCCTCTCCTCTTTTGAAGAAGGAATCAAACATTTCAAACGGCTCTTCTATATTGAGCCTAAAGCAATAGCCTATGACCTCCACCCCGACTATCTCTCTACTCAGTACGCCCTATCGATTCAAGAGATTCCAAAGGTCGGTATTCAACATCACCATGCCCATATTGTCAGTGCCATGGTGGAAAATGGGATTGAAGGGGATGTGATTGGAGTGGCTCTTGATGGAACAGGATTTGGACTGGACAAAACGATCTGGGGAAGTGAATTCATTAAGGCAAACCTTAAAGAGTTTGATCGATTGGCTCATTTGAAGAATGTTCCCATGCCAGGAGGATCAAAAGCGATTATAGAACCATGGCGTATGGCCATGGTTTATCTATTAGAGGCCTTCGGGAGTGAGATCTCACAATTAAAGATTGATTGGATGAGAAGAATCGATTTTCAAAAATGGGATATCTTGATGAAGGCAATTGAGAAGAAGATTAATACCCCTTTGACGTCGAGCATGGGTCGACTTTTTGATGCTGTCTCCTCCCTTCTATCCATTAGGGATGAAGTCCATTACGAAGGTCAGGCAGCCATTGAACTGGAAATGATTGCAGAGCCAGCAGTAAGGGAGACGTATCCCTTCTCTATTCAGAAAGATGAAGAATCCATGTTGATCCATCCAACAGGGATGATTAGATCCATAGTTCACGATCTGCTCAGAGGAATTTCACCTTCCGTCATTTCAGGGAAATTCCATCGAACTATTGCTAAGCTCATTGTTGAAACCTGCGAGGCAATTCGATTCCATGAAGGATTGAGCCGGGTTGTTTTAAGTGGAGGGGTCTTCCAAAATATTCTCCTCCTTTCTCTCGTTACAGAGGGTTTAAGAAAGTCAGGGTTTGATGTCTATACCCACCATCTCGTCCCCACCAATGATGGTGGAATTTCATTAGGTCAAGCTGTCATTGCCCATATGAGGCTTTTTGGTTAATTAAGGGAAAAAAAAGAGGTGATCCAATGTGCTTAAGTGTCCCAGGAAAGATTATTAAAGTGAATAAGAATATGGCCCAGGTAGAAGTGGGTGGTTTTTTAAGGGAGATTTCTTTGGATCTCTGCCCGGAGGTATCCATCGGAGAGTATGTGCTTATTCATGCTGGGTTTGCTATCCAGAAAGTGGATGAAAAGGAAGCTGAAGAGACCCTGGAAATTCTGAAGAAGATGGCAGAATTATCATGAAATTTATTGATGAGTTTAGGAATAAAGAAATTGCAGAGGGCCTGATTAAAAAGATCAGGAAGACCTCAACCCGTCCAATCCAGTTAATGGAGGTGTGTGGGACACACACCGTCTCTATTTTTCGGTATGGAATCCGGGGAATCCTTCCCGAACCGATTCGGCTGATCTCTGGTCCAGGCTGTCCAGTCTGTGTCACTCCTAACGAAGATATCGATCTGGCCATTGCCCTCTCTCGACAGAAGGATACCATCCTGACCACCTTTGGAGATATGATGAGAGTCCCAGGCTCTACCTCGAGTCTCCAAAAGGAGAAGGCAGAGGGAGGGAACATTCAGGTTATCTACTCCCCGCTCGAGGCATTAAAGATCGCAAAGGAGCATCCCAAAAAGAAGGTGATCTTCTTCGCTATTGGTTTTGAAACCACCTCTCCCACGATTGCGGTGGCCATTCTTCAAACCAAAAAGGAGGGATTAAAAAATCTCTTTTTCTTAAATAGTCAGAAGAGGGTCCCCCAAGCTCTCTTTGCCCTTCTTCAAGCCCATACGGTTAAGATTGATGGTTTTATCCTTCCAGGTCACGTCAGTACGATCATTGGAATCAAACCCTATCAATTCATTGCGAAAGATTTTGGTCGCCCTGCGGTGATTACTGGTTTTGAACCCTTGGATATCCTTCAAGGGATTTTAATGTTGGTCCAACAGATCGAAGAAAATCATTCGACGATAGAGATTCAATATCGCAGGACGGTCCGAGAAGAGGGGAATCCCCTGGCATTAAAAAAGATTGAAGAGGTCTTCGAAAGGGATGAAAGCCGATGGAGAGGCCTTGGATTAATTCCTGATACAGGATATCGTTTCAAAGACTCCTTTAAAGAGATGGATGCCCGTGGTTTCGACATAAAGGTGGAACCAACCCGGGAACATCCTGAATGCCTTTGTGGTGGAGTACTTCAGGGAATCAAGACTCCGTTTGAATGTGCTCTCTTTAAGAGGATTTGCAATCCGGAAAATCCTGTTGGCCCCTGTATGGTCTCAATAGAAGGAACCTGCCATACCTATTACAGGTTTGCTTAGAAAACGGGGTAATTCGTATGTTAGAAGATAAGATTCTTTTAGCCCATGGCAGTGGAGGAAAATTCACCCACAATCTGATTCGACAGCTATTTTTACCAAAATTTTTCAACCCATCCCTTGAACCATTGGACGATAGTGCCAGGATTATCAATCAGGAGGGTTCTCTTGCTTTTACGACAGATTCCTATGTGGTTAATCCACTTTTTTTCCCTGGAGGAGATATTGGGAAGTTGGCCGTCTGTGGGACGATCAATGACCTTTCTATGGTAGGAGCAGTTCCTTACTACCTGAGTCTCTCTTTTATTATTGAAGAGGGATTCTCCATTGAACTCCTTAAAGGAATTGTCTCTTCCATCCATGAGATGGCTGAAAAAACAGGTGTAAAGATTGTGACTGGTGATACCAAAGTGGTGGAACATGGAGCAGTCGATCAATTGTTCTTGAACACGGCCGGGATTGGGTGGATTCAATCAGGTATAAATCTCTCTGGAAAAAACGCAAGGCCAGGAGATTCCATTCTCCTAAGTGGTTACCTTGGGGATCACGAGATGACGATCCTTTCACAGAGGGAGGGGTTTAAATTTCGAGGAGATCTGATCAGTGATTGCGCTCCCTTAAATGATCTGGTCCAAAAGATGCTTGAGGTCTGCCCTACCATACGGTGTATGAGAGACCCAACCCGTGGAGGCTTAGCAACGACCCTAAATGAAATTGCAGGGATGTCAAATGTAGGAATGGTCATAGAAGAAGAAAAAATTCCTGTCCGGGAATCCGTCAAAGGTATCTGTGAATTACTGGGACTGGATCCTCTTTATCTTGCCAATGAAGGAAAGTTGATCGCTATCGCTCCTTCAGAAAAGGTAGATCAATTGTTAGAGGTCATGAAAAATCATCCCCACGGAAGAGATGCCCAGAGGATCGGAGAGGTAACAGAGGAAAATCGAAAGAAAGTGATTCTAAAGACCCTGATTGGAGGTCATCGAATTCTGGATATGCTTACTGGAGGCCAATACCCAAGGATTTGTTGAATTCCTTTTGATGCCTGAATTATCTTTAAGAATGGTATTTGCTCTTACCTGCTTCAGGCAGACGAAGGCTTTTTTACCCCACTTTCCCAGTTAAAAGATTCTTTTTAAAAACTTTTTCAGAGCTCTTTAAAATTTTCCTTGACAAAAAATATTTTTGTGTTATTTTTCACAAGGAATTAACTAAATCTCACCTTAATCGTTTCGTTTAAAAATTTATTATGATATAATCAATCTAATTCGTATATAAAAAAGAAAGGGGGGGTTAAGAGTTATCTTATTTAAAAATTTTAAGAAAGGAAGGTGAACAATATCCATGAAGATTACACGAAGGACTTTTCTAAAGATTTCAGGGGCCACAGCCGCAGGAACGTTGATGGGTGGATTAGGATTTGATCTCTCCTCGGCTGAGCTCTATGCCCAAGAACTAAGAATTAAAGGAGCAAAGGAAACCACTTCAATCTGTTGTTATTGTTCCGTAGGTTGCGGGATCATTGTCCACACCGATGCCAATGGAAAGGTCATCAATGCAGAAGGTGATCCGGACCATCCCATTAGTGAAGGAGCCCTCTGTGCGAAAGGTGCATCAAGTTATCAAATTGCGATTAATCCAAATCGACTCCAGAAAGTACGCTACCGGGCCCCTTACAGTACCTCATGGAAAGAGGTCAGTTGGGATTGGGCCCTGGATAAGATTGCATCTAATATTAAGAAGAGTCGTGATGCCAGCTTTATGGAGAAGAATGCTCAAGGTCAGGTGGTCAACCGGACCAATGGGATTGCTTCTGTTGGAAGTGCAGCATTAGACAATGAGGAATGCTGGCTTTATCAGAAATTCCTTCGGGCCTTGGGAATTATTTATATTGAACATCAGGCCCGTATCTGACACAGCGCAACAGTAGCGGCTCTGGCAGAGTCGTTCGGGCGCGGTGCAATGACCAATCATTATATTGATTTTCGCAATTCAGATGTCATCTTGAATATGGGTGGTAATGTAGCAGAGAATCACCCTGTTTCCTTCAAATGGATTCAAGCGGCCAAGGACAAAGGAGCCATTTTTATCCATGTTGATCCAAGGTTTACAAGGACTTCTACAAAAGCTGACATTTTTGTCAGGCTCCGCTCAGGGACAGATATTGCCTTCTTGGGTGGAATGATTAAATATATTCTTGACCACAACCTTTACGATGAATTTTATGTCAAGAATTACACCAATGCATCATTCATTGTAAATCCCAAATATAGCTTTGAGGATGGTCTCTTCTCAGGATACGATCCTGCCAAAAGGACCTATGATAAATCCACCTGGGCCCTTGAAAAGGATGAACAGGGGATTCCTAAAAGGGATATGACCCTTCAAGATCCCCGATGTGTGTTCCAGCTCTTAAAACACCACTATTCTCGTTATACCTTAGAAAAGGTATCTCAGATTACTGGAACGCCTGTAGCAGATCTTGAGAAAGTTTATAAGACCTATGGCACAACAGGTACGCCTGACAAAGCAGGAACTGTCCTATATGCTATGGGGTGGACTCAACACACCGTAGGGGTACAGAACATTCGAGCCATGTCTATCATCCAGACTCTTCTCGGAAATATGGGAATTGCTGGAGGAGGGGTCAATGCCTTGAGAGGAGAGTCCAATGTCCAGGGGTCAACCGATCAGGGACTGCTTTTCCATATCCTTCCTGGATATTTGCCAACGCCGCGGGCCCAGTGGCCAACCCTTGAGGATTACAATAAGACCACTCCCTCAACAAAAGATCCAAGAAGCATTAACTGGTGGAGACATCGACCTAAGTATCTGGTAAGCTTCTTAAAATCGATGTTTGGAGAAAAGGCGACCAAAGAGAATGATTTCGGATATCCATGGATGCCAAAGCTCGATCCAACCCAAGATGCCTCATGGCTAAACCTCTTTGACGAGATGTATAAAGGAACTTTTACTGGCTTCTTTGCCTGGGGAATGAACCCTGCCTGTTCCAGTGCAAATGCCGGAAAAGTCCGTCAGGCATTAGCTAAGCTTGACTGGATGGTCAATGTCAATGTCTTTGACAATGAAACAGGGGAGTTCTGGAGAGGTCCTGGCATGGATCCAAAGAAGATTAAAACAGAAGTATTTCAACTCCCTTGTGCGGCCTTCATGGAGAAAGAAGGAAGTATTAGTAACAGTGGTCGCTGGATGCAATGGCGTTATAAGGCAGCCAACCCTCCAGGAGAGGCCCGTCCTGATGGGGATATCATGTATGAATTATTTAAAAAGGTTCGAGCTCTCTATGAAAAGGAAAAGGGAGCCTTCCCAGAGCCTATCTTGAATCTGAAATGGGATTATGAAACAGACGGCCATTTCGATATACACAAAGTAGCTAAGGAGATCAATGGCTATGACCTCACAACAGGAAAATTAATGGCCAATTTTGTTGGCCTGAAAGATGATGGAACCACTTCTTGTGGCAACTGGCTCTATTCCGCCAGTTATACTGAGGCGGGGAATATGGCTGCTCGAAGAAAGAAGACCGACCCAACAGGTTTGGGTCTTTATCCAGAATGGTCATGGTGCTGGCCTTTGAATCGAAGGATCATCTATAATCGGGCATCTGTCGATCTGGATGGGAATCCACGAGATCCAAAACGGCCGCTTCTCAGATGGGATCCCTCTGGAAAGAAATGGATTGGAGATGTCCCTGATAACGCTGTTCCCCCAATGGGAACCAACGGGGCCTATCCATTTATTATGAAACCTGACGGCGTGGCCTCAATCTTCGGGCCGGGTTTAAATGATGGACCTTTCCCAGAGCATTATGAACCTCTGGAATGTCCTATTGAGAAGAACCTAATGTCCAGCCAGAGGATAAATCCTGTGGTCAAGATTTTTGAAGGAGGACCAGATTCCTTCGCCTCCTGTGACCCGAAGTATCCTTTTGTCTGCACTACCTATCGGGTAACAGAACATTGGCAGACAGGAGTCCTAACTCGATGGCTTCCCTGGTTAATCGAGGCTGAACCCCAGGTCTTTTGTGAGATGAGTTTAGAACTGGCTAAATTAAGGGGGATCAAAAATGGGGATCGGGTGATCGTTGAAACCCAGCGGGGTAAATTGGAAGCGGTTGCAATCGTCACCTCCCGATTAAAACCATTTACCATTGCAGGGCAAACCATTCATCAGATTGGCGTTCCTTGGCATTTTGGCTGGCTTCAGCCGAAGGATGGCGGAGAGAGTGCAAACCTCCTGACACCTACTGTTGGGGATCCCAATACTATGATTCCGGAATCCAAGGCATTCATGGCCAATGTCAGGAAGTTGACCAAACAACCAGCCAAAAAGGCAGTGAAAGGTTAAAGGAGGTGACCACTATGGCAGATAAATCCTTTTTCATCGATACGACAAAATGCACCGCTTGTAGAGGATGTCAAATTGCTTGTAAACAGTGGAATAAAAACCCAGGGACCAAAACCTTCCAAAAAGGAAATCACCAGAATCCACCCGACCTCTCTATCTCGACCTTCAAATTGGTAAGATTCAATGAAGTCGTCTTACCAGGTGGAGAACCTCAATGGTATTTCTTTCCCGATCAATGCAGACACTGTATGTCTCCTCCCTGTAAGGAAGTGGCAGATACAAAGGCGAAGGGAGCAATTATTCATGATGAAAAGACAGGCGCGGTTATCTTTAATCCGAAAGTAAAGATAAAATCATCTGATTTCAAGGAGATTCGAGAGGCGTGTCCCTATGACATTCCAAGATACAATCTTAATACTAATATCATGGCAAAATGCACCATGTGTTTCGACAGGATCAGCGAGGGGATGTTGCCTGCCTGTGTCAAAACCTGTCCTACAGGGGCAATGAGTTTTGGTGATCGGGAGGAAATGCTTGAAAAGGCAAATAAGAGATTAGAGGAGGTAAAAGGTCGTTATCCAGATGCGATGTTAGCCAATCCTGAGGATGTGAGAACGATCTATCTCCTTGCGGATGATCCTAAAAAATATCACAAATTTGCTGTGGCTATGAATCCATTTGGGATTACAAGGAAGATGGCTTTAAAACATCTCTTTAAACCTCTAAATCATATCCGGCATCTGGTGGGATAGCAAAAGCAAGAGGAACGCTTATAGATCGAAGGGCTTGTTTCAAATAGAAGCTTGAAACAAGCCCGTTTTTTTCTTTCTGAGGAGAACCCTTTGGAAAAGATAAAAAAGAGGATTGAGAAGATTAAAGAGAAGAGATCAGGCTATGGGGAGATCTTGGATTTTTACCAAAAAATCAAAGAGTTACAAGATGAAATAAAGCCATCTTTAAAGATCGAACTTACTCCCCTTAAAAAAGAATGGAAGAACCTTTTGAAAAAGGAAGGGTTTCCACTTATCCAAAAAGAAGACTTTCCAATTGACATCGATGCTTCCTCTAACCTCTTTAAAAAACTCTGTGAAATTGGAAGGAGTGCCAATCCTCATATGGCTGAGCAAATTGCTAAAATTGAGGAGGCGTTAAGCCATAAAGGATTAGATTTTATAAAATTATTCAAAGAAAAATTTAAAGAGAAAAAGACAGAAAAGTTGGCTGATGATTTAGGTGTGGACAAAAAAATCTTTCTCTTCCTCCATCAGATGAGTATTAAACCATCCATTGAAGCCACCGTGGAAAAGCTCCGCAGTGAACTCGACCCTGAAACCTGGCTTAAAGGATATTGTCCTATCTGCGGCTCCCTTCCTTCTTTAAGTTTATTAAAGGAGGAAGTTGGAAAACGATATCTCCTCTGTTCCTATTGCAATTATCAATGGAGAACGGATCGACTCCTCTGCCCGTTTTGTAATAATAGTGATCAAGGGTCCCTTCACTATTTTTATGCAGAGCAAGAAGAGGCCATTCGAATCGATCTCTGTGATAAATGCCATCAATATATTAAAACCATTGATTATAGAAAATTTGAAGAGCCAGATCCTGTTTTAGAAGATCTGGCCACCCTTCATCTCGATCTTTTGGCCTGCCAAAAAGGTTATCAGAGACCTGTCCCGAATCCTTGGATCACCTAATTTTTCAATTACTATATGCCATGAACTCACTTTAATAGATCAATCCCCATTATCCTTTCGAGATCATCAGGATGTTTTGCGGCATAATAAGGTCATAATAATGTCCCTATCTACGGAATAAGATTCCTCCTGCTCTATGGAAATACAATGAGTCCTAAAGTGACAAAAAAGAACATAGGTAGAACTGCCATATGAAGAACCCTTCGGTTCTTAAACAGAAGGGACAAAATAAATCCTATTAGAAATGTGATGTTTGAGATGGCACAGGGATTAAAGAAAACCTTTAAGAGACCAGAACTTAATCTCTAAGGTATGGCTACTTCTTTCTCTCTGGAAGAATTTTAATTCAAAAGAAGTTTATGCTCAATCATAAAATATTGGCAAAAACAAGAAATAATCAACCCCTTGTTTTCAAAGGATGAATCAGCTATATATGAAATAAAAATGATAGGGTATGGAATTTGAAAAAAATGAAGTTTTTAAAGATTCTACTATCGATTCTCATTTGTTTTGCAACTATCCCCTATGCCTTTTCCGGAGAAAGGACCCTCCAAAGGACCCTGACTCTTCTCTACAGCAATAATATCAATGGCGAGATTGATCCTTGCCCTACTTGAGGGGAGAGGAATCGAATTGGCGGTCTGGCCAGAAGAGGAGCATGGATTAGGGATCTACGAGAGGAAAAAAAGGAGATACTTGTTTTGGATTCGGGCGATCTTCTTTTTAAAAAATATCGTCTTCCCATTTCAGAAAATGATCGAAAGGAAATGAGTGAAAAAGCCCAACTCATCATCGATTGCTTCAATTGGATGGCTTATGATGCCATAGGCATTGGAGATGATGATTTAAGCTTAGGAAAGGAGTTTCTTCTGGAAATTTCTAAAAAGGCACGTTTCCCTTTTCTCTCTTCCAATCTTATTGATGAAACGTCAGGGAAGACCCTTTTTCAAGCCTTTCTCATCAAAGAAATTAAAGGCCTTAAAATTGGACTGTTTAGCCTTCTCTCACCTGATCTCTTTAAAGATCCTTCAGACCCGCGAAAAAAGGGGATAGGCTTTCGACCCCCCATCGAAACGGCACAGTCTATTGTTAAAGAGCTCAAACCCAAAACAGATTTTATCATACTCCTAAGTCACCTGGGATATTCAAAAGATGTTGAGTTGGCTCGGACCGTCCAAGGAATTCAAATCATTGTGGGGAGCCATACCGGAATGAACCTTACGACTCCTCCAGTGATTCAAAATACGATCATTCTTCAAACGGCTTCACAGGGAAAATTTGGTGGAAGGATTGATCTCATCTTCTATAATAATCATCCTACGTTCTATAATTCAGCAACCAAATCGTTATTAGAAAAAAACCTCACCCGGATTAACTTTCGTCTAAATTCTGCAGAACTTCCAGAAACTGAAAAGGCTCGATGGCAAAAGTCAAAAGATGAAATAGAACAGAATTTGAATAAGTTAAAAGGCAAGAATGAATTTAAGAATATCATCTTCTCCCTTCATGACCGGATGAGGGAGGACCCCGAAATCAAAAAGAGAATCGAGGCTCATAAAATAAGGACTCAGACAGACAGAAATCCTGAACCAGCCCAATGAAAACGATGTCAAAACCAGATCTCATCTTACTTCATCCCCCTACCCTTTATGATTTCAGAAATCGACCTGGGATCCATGGCCCCATCAGCGATGTCGTTCCCTCTACCCCCATCTTTGAAATGTATCCCATTGGGTTTGCCAGTCTCTCAGAATATTTAGAGCGATATGGTCTCAAAGTAAGAATTATCAATATTGCCATGAAGATGCTTAAGGACGAGAGATTTAATGTGGAGCGCCTCATCCAAAAAAACAGACCCGTGGCCTTTGGCATCGATCTTCACTGGATGGCCCATGTCCAGGGAGCGTTGGCCCTTGCCGAAATCGTGAAAAAATTTCACCCCAACATCCCTGTCATCTTAGGGGGTCTCTCAGCCACCTATTATCATCAGGAGATTCTCCATCAATACCCTTTTATTGACTTTATCCTCCGAGGAGATTCGACTGAAAAACCGTTGGTTCAGCTCATCTGGGCCCTTAAAACAGGAGGAGATCTCAAGAACATCCCAAACCTCACCTATCGAAATAATCATATTGGAATTCAAGTCAACCCCCTGACCCATGTGCCAGAGACCCTCGATGAAATAACCATTGATTACAGGCACATAATGAGGAAAGTGGTGAGGTATTTTGATCCCATAGGGTATCAGCCCTTTATGGATTGGTATTCTTATCCAGTGACTGCGGTCTTCACTTGCCGCGGATGTAGTTATTCCTGTAAAACCTGTGGAGGCTCATCCTTCACCTTTCGTTCCATGGCCAACCGGAATAAACCTGCCTATCGGAACCCTAAGCTATTGGCCCAAGACATCTTTCACATCTCCGAGCACCTCAACGCACCGGTGATGATCATCGGTGATATCTTCCAACCAGGAGAAGATTACGGATATACCTTTCTTAAAGAAATGAATAAAAAACCTATCTCCAACCATATTGCCTTTGAATTTTTTGTTCCCCCCACCAGAACCCAACTGGAAAGAATCGCCAAATCCATTCAGAACTTTAATATTGAGATCTCTCCAGAATCTCATGATGAAGAGGTAAGAAAAGCCTTCGGAAGGCCATACAACAATCAATCCTTAGAAAGGATGATCCAGGATGCGGTGGACCTTGGTTCAAAACGGATCGATCTCTTCTTCATGACAGGCCTCCCAAAACAGACCTATCCATCCGTTTTGGAGACAGTAGACTATTGCCAATCTCTTTTAGAACGATTTCGTTCTTATAATAAACTCTTCCCCTTTATCTCACCCCTTGCTCCTTTCTTAGATCCTGGGAGCATGGTCTTTGAATCCCCTGAAAAATATGGTTATCGCTTGCTTTATCGGACCGTTGAAGAACATCGTCAAGCCTTGTTAGCCCCCAGCTGGAAATATATCCTCAACTATGAAACCGAATGGATGACCCGAGATGAGATTGTCTATAGCACCTATGAAGCGGGAAAGAGACTTAATCGGTTAAAGGCCTTCTATGGTCTGATTGATTCTAAGACGGCTGAATCCGTGGAAAGGAGACTTGAGGGAACCGTAAGGATGATGAAAGAAATTGATAAGATTATGGAAAATCCAAAGATTAAAGAAAGAGAAATGGCCTTAGAGTCGATCTCCCGCGGCCGTCTCTCCCTCAAGAACTACAGTATCTCTACCATCTGTGAGAAAAAAGAATTGGAGTGGCCTACCCAATTTATTCGGATGAATTTTTTCAAAATCCTGAAAACACTCCTGAGGAGGAGGAAACCCAATGTCTCTCACCCTTCGTCAACAGATGCTTCGTAAAATCCCCCGTGTGGATGAAATCCTCTCAAGGCCAGAGATGGGTCATCTGATAAAGGTACACTCCAGAAAAGTTGTGGTTGAAGCCGTCCGGAGGGGATTGGGACATCTCCGAAGGGAAATTCTTTATAGAGACGAATCTTTTCATTTTGATGAAAACTCTTTATCCTTTGAATCCCTCTATCCCCTTTTTGAAAAAGAGATTGAGCAGCAGATGAAACACCGCCTCCGGCGGGTTATTAATGCGACTGGAGTGGTGATCCATACCAATCTGGGAAGGGCTCCAATCCACCCCTCTGCTTTGAACCACATCATTGAAATTTCCAAGACTTATTCCAATTTAGAATATGATCTCAATCTGGGTGTGAGGGGCAGTCGCTATCTCCACGTGGAGGAAATCCTATGTCAGCTCTCAGGAGCAGATTCTGCTCTGGTTGTAAATAACAATGCAGGGGCAGTCCTTCTTGTCCTAAATACCCTCGCTGAAGGAAAAGAAGTGGTTATTTCCAGGGGAGAGCTGGTGGAGATCGGTGGGGCTTTTCGAATTCCTGATGTGATGAAACGAAGTGGGGCACTGATAAAGGAGGTTGGAACCACCAATCGAACCTATCTTACTGACTATCAAGGGGCGATCAATCCCCAAACCGCATTGCTCTTAAAAGTCCATACAAGCAATTTCAGGGTGATGGGATTTACCTCAGATGTCCCTCTTCAGGACTTGGTTCAATTAGGGAGACAAACCCATCTTCCTGTCATGAATGATTTAGGGAGCGGGTGCCTGATCGACCTCACCCGATACGGATTGATAAAAGAACCAACCGTTCAAGAGGCCATTGAGGCAGGAGCAGATATAATCACTTTCAGTGGGGATAAACTCCTTGGAGGACCTCAAGCTGGAATCATCTTAGGAAAGAAAGGGCTTCTCGATTTGATTAAACTTAACCCTCTTACCCGGGCTCTTCGTATTGATAAATTTACCCTCGCTGCCCTCGAATCAACCCTCCTCCTCTACCTGGATGAAAAGAGGGCCATGGAGGAAATCCCCACTCTCAAGATGTTGAGCCTGGACATCAGAAGATTGAAAAATCGGGGAAAACGTCTTTTAAAAAGACTGTCTGGGATAGGAGATCAAATGATCGAATTCACATTGAGAGACGATGTCTCTCAGGTGGGTGGAGGGGCCCTTCCCCTTCAAGAACTTCCAACCATGGTGATCTCTATCAAACCGATAAACCTTTCTGTGAATCGTCTCGAAGAAAGTCTGAGAAAGGTTGATCCTCCCATCATATCAAGAATCAGCAAGGAAGAACTGATCCTCGACATGAGAACGGTCTTTGATGAAGATATCCCCTTGTTAGCTGAAGGGATTGAAAAGGCGTGGAGGAAATTCATAAAGAACAAAACGAATAGTGGATAGCAAACCCTTCTCTATCACCATAACAGAAAAAGAGAGCGGAAAAAGGCTCGATCAATTCATCGCAGAATCTGATCTCAACCTCTCTCGTTCTCGGGCAAAGGATCTGATCCTGAAGCACCATATCCTTCTTAACCAAAAACCTGCCAAACCCAGCACCCATATCAAAGGAGGAGACTGGATCACAGGGATTCTTCCCGAACCAGAACCTCTCCATTTGAAACCCGAACCTATTCCCCTAAACATCCTTTACGAAGATCCCTTTATCCTGGTGGTGGATAAGCCTGCAGGGATGGTAGTTCATCCAGCCTATGGAAATCCATCCGGAACATTGATCAACGCCATTCTTGACCATTGTAAAGATCTTTCTGGAATGAAGGGGACTCTGAGGCCAGGGATTGTTCACCGATTGGATAAAGGGACTTCAGGGGTGATGGTGGTTGCAAAGGAGGATGAGGCCTACCAACACCTGGCAAGCCAATTTAAAAACAGAACCATAGAAAAAGTTTATTTGGCCATTGTTTATGGGAGGTTTCATCATGACGAAGGCCTGATCGATTCTGCCATTGGAAGGCATCCGAGTGAGAGAAAACGGATGTCAACCCATACGCAAAAAGGGAGGGCAGCCATCACCCGCTGGAAAAAAATTGAGGAAATGGGTCATTATTCACTCCTCGAAATCTATCCTCAAACCGGCCGAACCCATCAAATTCGTGTTCATCTTGCCTCCATAGGCCATCCTCTTTTAGGAGATCCCCTATATGGAAGGAAAGGGAGAGCAGGAGCCATCCATGACCTTTCTTTAAAAGAGGGTATAAAGAAATTGAATCGCCAGGCCCTTCACGCATATCAATTAGGATTCATCCACCCGAAAACAGGAGAAAAAGTTCGATTCATCTCTCCTATTCCCCAGGATATGAAAGAGGTGTTAGAATGGTTAAGGTCAAAGGTTCAATAGTCCGCTTATTGGAAAAAAACTTATATTTTAATTGGGCCTAATGAATATCATAAATCGATTTGGTTTGAAAACAAAGAAAGGGATTTCATATTTCGAAATTCCAGATTGGAAAGGCCTCCATTGGATTCAACATGCCTTTTTAACCCGTCGCGGAGGAATGAGCAACCCCCCTTACGACTCCCTTAATCTGGACCATCGGAATGGAGATCAGGAAGAAACAGTCTCTAAGAATAGAAATCGAGTTGCTCAATTTTTTGGTTTCGATTCCAACCGCCTGATCCTTTTAGACCAAAGGCATCAAGACAATATCTTGCTCCTCAAAGAACCATTTTTATCCCTCCCAAAAGGATTGGAATTTGATGCCATGATCACTAATGCTTCAAATCTAATTCTGGGAATTTTGACTGCAGACTGCATTCCAATCTTGATCGTTGATCAAAAAAAGAGAGTCATTGCTGCAATCCATGCAGGAAGACAGGGGACAGCTCTTCAAATCACTAAAAAGGTTTTAAAAAGGATGGGGCTGGAATTTGGCTGTCTAAAGAGTGACCTCCTTATTGGTGTAGGACCATCGATTGGGCCTTGTTGTTATGAGATCGATGAAAAATCATTTCATTCTGGATGGAGACCCTTCTCAATTTTAAAAGGAGGGGGGAAATGGAAGGTTAACCTTGCTCAAATCAATTTAGATCAGATAAAGGATGAAGGAATTCAGGATGGACAAATCTTTTGGGTCAATCTCTGTACCCATTGTCACTCAGACCTTTTCTTTTCCTATCGGAAAGAAGGTCAAACGGGAAGACAGCTTTCATTTATTGGAATAGTAGAATGAGGGAATAATGGAAGACATCCTATTAAAAGTCTACCTCCAGCCCAAGGCGTCCAAAAATGAGATTACAGGCTCCTATCGGGATGGAATTAAGGTAAAAGTAACTGCCCCACCTATTGAAGGAAAGGCGAACGAAGCTCTTATACGGCTTTTGGCTAAGGGATTTGGAATCTCTCCTTCCTCTATTGAAATCATCAAAGGACTTCATTCTCGAGAAAAGACCTTAAGGATTTCAGGGAAATTAGATTTAAAAAACTTCTTTAGAACGGATAGGTCCTAACTCCATATGAAAATGGAACCAATCAAAATGAATGGGGCGATCACGAAAAGATATGTTTTGCTGGTAACGACATTAGCTGCTTTCCTGGGGCCATTCAATATATCCTCCGTCAATATTTCGCTCCCAGCGATCGGTCGAGAGCTTCGAATGGATGCCATCCTCCTTAGTTGGGTGACGACAGCATATCTTCTGACCTCCGCCATGTTCCTTGTTCCTTTCGGGAAGATGGCAGATCTCTATGGGAGAAAAAAAATCTTTACTTATGGAAATCTGATATTTATCCTGGCCTCTATTGGCTCCGCCTTCTCATTCTCTGCTCCCATGCTCATTGGCTTCAGAATCTTACATGGCATTGGGGCTGCCGCAACCTATAGTATCGGAGCAGCCATGCTGACCTCTGCCTTTCCTTCAAAAGAATTGGGCAAAGTCTTTGGAATCAATTTAGCAGCAGTCTATCTGGGAAATTCTGTAGGACCCTTTCTGGGAGGATTCCTGACCCACCATCTTAGTTGGAGAAGCATCTTTCTTGTCAACATCCTTTTAGGGCTGATCATCCTCGGCTTCATCTTCTTGACCCTAAAAACAGAATGGATGGAAGCCAGAAAGGAAAAATTTGATATTCTTGGCTCGATGATCTACAGTATCACCCTTTTATTGATCACTTATGGCTTTTCACAATTGTCCACGATTAGGGGGGTCTGGTTTATTCTCCCCGGGTGTTTAGGATTGATCGCTTTCGTCAGATGGGAAACAAAGATAGAAAACCCTATATTGGATATAAATCTCTTTAGAAAAAATAAAGCCTTTGCTTTTTCCAACCTGGCGGCTTTAATCAATTATAGTGCCACGTTTGCGATCATCTTCCTACTCAGTCTTTATTTACAATATATTAAAGGGCTTAACGCCGAAAGTGCAGGCTTCGTGATGTTATCCCAACCAATGGTCCAAGCTTTTTTCTCTCCCTTTGCAGGCAGGCTTTCGGATAAGATAGAACCAAGAATTGTTGCTTCGATTGGAATGGCATTGATCACCTTAGGTCTTTTTCTATTTATTTTTATCCATGGGGAGACCCCCCTGGGATTTATCGTTGCAAATTTAGTCCTTCTTGGATTTGGCTTTGCCTTATTCTCCTCTCCCAATACCAATGCAGTAATGAGTTCCGTTGAAAATAGATATTATGGAGTGGCCTCTGGGACACTTGGGACCATGCGAACGATAGGGATGGTATTGAGCATGGGAATGACAATCTTGATATTTTCTTTATATATTGGAAGGGTTCAAATCACCCCTGAGTATTATCCCCCCTTTTTAAGAGGCGCAAAAATGATCTTTACCCTCTTTACCGTTCTCTGTATCGGAGGGACGTTTGCCTCACTAATAAGAGGAAAAGTTCATCATCAACCCTAAACCCCTTGACTTCAAAAAGAAAATCGATTAGTCTATGAATTGGAAGTGGATAGGTTCTGGTGGGCCTCCTGGACTTCAAATCCAGTGACGGGCAGACGATGTCCGTGGTGGGTTCGATTCCCATGCACTTCCGCCAACTTGTTACAATCACTTCAAAAGGAGAATAAAATGTTTGGAATTGGAATGCCGGAGTTGATCATCATCTTGGTCATCATCCTGATTATTTTTGGTGCGGGGAAACTGCCTCAGATCGGTGAAGGTCTTGGAAAGGGGATTAGGAATTTTAAAAAGGCGACTAAAGAAAAAGATGAGATCGACGTGACCCCCCAAAAGACCGAAGAGATCCCTGAAAAAAAGTGAACTCCTCACCCCATAATGGTTGATTGCCCCACCTTACAGGAGCATCCTCACAAATACGATTTCGTCTGTGTTGAAAGATCAAGGTGAGAATGAGACAAATTGTCCATATTGGAATCGGCTCTAACATAGGGGATAAACTCAATCATTGTAAGAAAGCCATTTCTGAAATTTTGAAAATCAATGGACACAAGCTCTTGGCCCAATCCTCTTTCTTTAAAACGAAACCTATCGGATTTCCATCGCAAGACTGGTTTATTAACGGAATCGTAAAGATTGAAACGGATTTGGAACCATTTGAACTTCTTCGAACATTGAAATCGATTGAATTACAAATGGGGCGCAAAGAGACCTTTCGTTGGGGACCTCGGGTCATTGATCTGGATATCCTCTTCTTTGGGGACATGGAAATTGATACAGAGGAGCTCCAAATTCCTCACCCCCTCCTTCAGGAGCGTCAGTTTGTTCTTGCCCCCCTGGCTGAAATCGACCCCGATCTAATCCATCCTGTGCTGAAAAAAACGGTAAGGGAACTCTTAGAGAATCTGAAACAGGACCAAGGGGTGGAAAAGATAAACTCCCATGACTCCCCTTTGATGGGAAAGGAGAAATGACTCGAAGATGTCCCGTTTGATTTTGCTCCTCTTCTTCTTCCTCCTCTTTTACCTTGTTCTTCGTTATCTTATGAAGGGTATTACGGTAACAGTGAAGAAGAGAGAGAAGGGATCTGAACCTGAGGAGCTTGTCCAAGACCCCTATTGTCAAATCTACCTCCCTAAGAAGTTGAGTATTCAGAAAAAGATCGAAGGCAGGACACTCTATTTCTGCAAAGAAGAATGTTTGAAAAAATATTTAAGCAATATTAAAAAAAGGAATGGATTACTCAGTCAATAGGAGGAAGGAAATGAAATTTTTTATTGACACCGCAAATCCAAATGAGATTCGAAAGGCTTTTGAGATGGGAGTACTCGATGGGGTCACCACCAATCCCTCACTGATCTCAAAGGAGAACCGAGACTTTATCCCTTTGATTCAAGAGATTCGTGAAATCATTAAAGGACTTCCTATCAGTCTGGAGGTCATCAGTTTAAAGGCTGAAGAGATGATTGAAGAAGCCCGAAACCTTGCTGAAATAGGGGATAACATTGTAGTCAAAATTCCAATGACTGGGGAGGGATTAAAGGCCATTAAAACATTAGTGGCAGAAGGCATTAAGACCAATACGACTCTGGTCTTCTCCCCGACTCAGGCCCTTTTAGCCGCAAAGGTTGGTTCAACCTATGTGAGCCCTTTTATCGGAAGATTAGACGACATCTCCCAGACAGGAATGGAGCTGGTGGAACAGATTGTGACAATTTTTAAGAATTACGGATATGGCTCTAAAGTGATCGTATCCAGTATCCGCAACCCTATCCATGTCTTAGAAGCAGCCCTTATTGGAGCTGATGTGGCAACGATCCCCTATAAAGTGATCGCACAGTTAGTCCAACACCCTTTGACGGATATTGGGATTGAAAAATTCTTAGCTGATTGGAAAAAGGTCCCCCAAAATGAAAAAAGGACCTAACCAACCCCTTTAGTCTATTAGATAGGTTCGATGAGGATCTGTTTGGTTTGGGACATCTGTCTCTTTGGAAGGATCACTCGAAGGACACCATCCTTATAAGAGGCCCTGATCCCATCCTGGTCGATGATCCTGGGAATGTTGAAGGTTCGGCGAAAGGTCCCATAGGGCCTTTCAATTTGGATGTAGTTCTCATCAGAAGTCTCTTTGATAAATCTTCTTTCTCCCTGAATGCTCAATATATTCTCTTCTACCTTAATTTCAATCTCATCTTGACTCACTTCTGGAAGGTCAATTTTCAGAACGATTTCACTCCCCCTTTCTAAAATATCTGCAGGAGGAGACCAGGCCTCTCGAACCACATCTTCCTTCCAAAAACGGGAGAGGGTCTCATCAATGAGTCGGGTCATTCGATCTTGCATTGCCATTAAATCCCGGAAGGGTTCCCATTTTTCAAGGGCCATATACACTACCTCCAATGAAATTCAATTAAAATATACTCCAATTATCTTAGGATGTCAACTCTATGGAGAGAGGGTCACTGAAGCAGGTGAAATAGGCCTATCTTACAAGGATGACCCCTTTTCTATAACGAGGTTTTTTAACCTAAACCCGTTTCAAGATCGCATGAAGTGTCTAAATAAATTTAACCTGACTTCTCTATGGCTGGATTTAAAATGTAATTAAGTCCGACAGGTATAACAGACATCGAAAAAGTCTTTCGGGAGTTTAACCTTTTCTTTAAACTTTTCGAGCTGAAACCAAGGAG
This sequence comes from Deltaproteobacteria bacterium, assembly GCA_037441725.1. Taxonomy (GTDB): domain Bacteria; phylum Desulfobacterota; class BSN033; order BSN033; family UBA1163; genus JBBIRT01. The sequence continues at coordinate 22,697 of JBBIRT010000006.1, forward strand.
CAAAGTAGTTTCCACAGATCTTACATTGTTTCATCTTTAAAGTCCGTTTCCATCGGAGGATGGTCCGTTCATCTCCCTCCTCTTTCATTCCAATCACGTCAACAGGACAAACCACTACACAGGCTCCACAGGCGATACAATTCATGGCCTCTCCCTGAAAAGGCGGACCCATTTCCCGACGATCTCCCCTAAAGGCAAAATTGATGGCATGCGCTCCTACCACTTCATCGCAGACCCTTGCACAGAGGCCACAGAGGATACAATCCTTATCCTCCTTCTTAAAACGAACTGTTTCCACCCCCATTCTCTTAGCCATGTTTTGGATCAGTCGATCCCCTGGGCACATGGCCAGGATGAGCTCGATGATCATCCGACGTGCCCTAAGGATCTTCTCAGTTTGGGTCAGGACTTCAATCCCTTCCATGATAGGATAGGTACAGGAGGTGGTCATTCTTGACCTACCATTTTTCACCACTTCGACTAAGCAGAGACGGCAAGCCCCATAGGGCTTAACCGATTCGTTGTAACAGAGATGAGGGATGTCAAATCCTGCATCAAGGGCCACTTCCAAAACATTTCCACCCTCTCTCCCCTCTACAGGCTGACCATCGATCTTAAAAGAAACCATCGCTTTCCTCCGGAACGAACCTGACCCTAAATTGGGCGATTCCTTTTTTAATCGTTATTGAACTTCAATCGCCTCGAACTTACAAGCATCAAAACACATCCCACATTTAATACATTTACCCTGATCAATTTTGAAGGGTTTTCCCTTTTCTTTCTTCGTTCTCTGTTTTCCACTGATTGCCTTTTCTGGACAGACCTTAGCACATCTCCCACACATCGTACATCTCTCAGAGAGAATACGATATTTCAATAAATCCCGACAGACTTTAGCTGGACATCGTTTATGAATAATATGCTCCAGATATTCCTCTTTAAAATACCGAAGGGTGGAGAGGACAGGATTGGGGGCTGTTCCCCCCAATTGACATAGAGAGGCTTCACCAGTTACCCAAGCAAGTTCTTCGAGGAGATCGAGGTGTTCAGGAATTCCCCTTCCCTCACTGATTTCGGTCAGGATTTCATGCATCCGTTTTGTCCCTTCCCGACAGGAGGTGCACTTCCCACAGGATTCGTCCTTGAGGAAGTTCATGAAATACTTTGCTACATCCACCATACAGGTGGACTCATCCATTACAATCATCCCCCCTGAACCCATCATTGAACCCACCTCAGTGAGTTTATCAAAATCAACCGGCAGATCAAGAAGGGATTCAGGAATACACCCCCCGGAGGGCCCTCCTGTTTGGACCGCCTTAAACTTCTTTCCGCCTGGTATCCCTCCTCCGATATCATAAACAATCTCTCGTAAAGTGATCCCCATGGGAACCTCTACCAGGCCTGTGTTACTTACCTTGCCCACAATTGAAAAAACCTTGGTCCCCTTGCTCTTTTCTGTTCCGATTTGAGAATACCAGCTCGATCCTCTTGAGAGGATGACTGGAATATTGTTCCATGTTTCCACATTATTGAGATTGCTCGGTTTATCCCATAGTCCACTTTCCGTAGTGTGGATATGTTTCGCCCTTGGTTCTCCGATCTTCCCTTCAATAGAGGCCATTAGGGCAGTGGATTCTCCACAAACGAAGGCCCCTCCTCCACGAAACAAATTGATTCTGAATGAAAAACCTGAACCAAGAATATCATCTCCCAAAAGACCTACTCTCTCCGCTTGCCCAATAGCCATTCGTAGCTTTTGAATGGCCATAGGATATTCATCTCTTACATAAATAAACCCCTCATGGGCACCAATGGCAAAAGCACCGATGATCATTCCCTCGATCACACTGTGTGGATCACCTTCAAGAACACTTCTATCCATATACGCTCCGGGGTCTCCCTCATCTGCATTGCATAGGATATATTTTGGATCCCCCTTTGATCTCCGGCACGATTCCCATTTAAGACCTGTAGGAAAACCAGCTCCTCCTCTTCCGCGTAACCCTGAGCGCTTAACCTCTTCGATGATCTCTTCGGGTTTCATCTCAAAAATCGCCTTGTAAAGTGAAAAATACCCTCCTCTGGCAATATATTCCTCAATACGATCAGGATTGATCAATCCACAATTCCTCAAAGCAATCTTCAGCTGCTTATTATAAAAAGGGACTTGATGATAATGGGGGGTTCCATCGATTCCTTCTGGTATTTTCTGGAGAGGATACTCCAAGGACCTATTTTCAGCAATTAAATCTTCCCCTTCCATCTTACAGAAAACCCAATCCTTTACCACCCTATTTTCAGCCCATTCCAGGATGAATCGGGTGGCCTTCTCTGAAGTGACCTCTTGATAAAAGATTCTGGGTTTCCCAGGCTCGAATATATCGACCACTGGCTCCTTCTGACAAAAACCAATACAACCCGTTTGATTGACTTGTATCGGTAGCCTCTCTTTCTCTACCAACTTCTGAATGGCTTCATAGACCTTCCCAGCACCGGTCGAAAGGCCGCAGGTTGCCATACCCACGGAGACCTTGGTTTTCTTGGGATAAAGGGCTTTTAATCCTTTCTCCCTAATTTTTTCTAAATCATCCTTTGTTCGAATTTTCATCTCTCCCTCAATGGACTATCCTCTTCACCTTTCCTCCTGGGGGTGAATAAAAATCTTTTCTCCCTTAGGTGTTGGGGAAGGGACAGGTCTATCTAAATTCCTTCAATAAAGCAGGAACCCTATCCTGTGTAAGTCTTCCATAAACATTTCCATCGATGACGGCAACAGGTCCAAGGCTACAACAGCCAAGACAACGGACCGATTCAAGTGTGAATTGTTTATCCTTGGTTGTCTCTCCCACGGTAATACCCAAATCCCTCTCCATTTCTTCCAAAATCTTTTTTCCTCCCCGGACATGACATGCCGTTCCAAGACAGACATCAATCTGGTGATGACCTCTCGGTTTTAAACTCAGTGCATTATAAAAAGTTGCAATTCGAAAAAGGTTGGTCAGGGGAATGTTCATCTTCTTGGATACATATTCTAAATCCTCTTTGGGGAGATACTTCTCGAACCCCTGAATATCTTGAAGAATAGCAAGAATCGCCGACTCTTTCCCTTTATATTTTTTGATGATTCTATCAATCTTAGCAGCCTCCATCTCCTACTCCTCATCCTGTCTTTTCTTTTAACTCTTCATATTCTTTTTGAACACGTTTCTCAATCCCTCCGATCATGTCATCAGTGAGGTGGCGGAATCTCCCTTGAAGCTTGAGATATTCTTTGATAGGCTTCAACTTAGGGAAATCTATATTCAGACGATATCGCCCCTTCTCCACTTCATAAAGAGGGAAAACACCTGTCTCTACTGCCAACCGACCCAATTTGATAGAAAGCTCTGGGGCCGATCTCCATCCTGTGGGGCAAACGGATAGAATGTGAATATAGGCCGGCCCTTCAATCTCTGCTGCCTTCTTCACTTTCTGGACAAGGTCAATCGGATAACTTGGACAAGCTGTGGCTACATAAGGAATATCATGAGCGACAGCAATGGCAGGCATATTCTTCTTCCATGTAATCTGCCCCATCTGAATCTTCCCAACCGGAGAAGTGGTCGTTGCTGCCCCAAATGGTGTGGAGGAGGATCGCTGGATCCCTGTATTCATATAGGCTTCATTATCCGTGCAGATATAGATAAAGTTGTGACCTCTTTCAAAAGCACCAGAAAGGGCCTGGAGTCCAATATCCGCTGTCCCCCCATCTCCGGCCATGGCAAGGGTGACTATTTTTTTATAAGGGATCCTTCCCTTCCTCATTAAAACCTTCAACGCAGCCTCGATTCCCGAGGCAACGGCTGCTGTATTCTCAAAAGCCACATGAAACCAGGGCACTCTCCAAGATGTAAATGTGAGGTGAGAAGAGACAATCTCCATACATCCAGTTGCGTTGGCAATTATTACATTCCGGCCTAATGCTTTAGCCACCAATCGTACGGCCAAGGCCTCAGCGCATCCCTGACAGGCCCGATGGCCAGGAGCAAAATATTCCTTCTGAGTTAATGTACGAACAGCAAAGACATTTAAATTCTCAGTCATTCTCTCACCCCATACAATTCATATCCTTCTTTGTTTCCTTCTTCAATCTCAATCTCGGCCTTATCTACCATCTTTATAAAATCAGATGGAGAGACATCTCTGCCCGAGATCCCTGCAACAAAGTTATAGACGGAGGGTCTTGAATCATACCCATAGAGTGCTGCCTTTACCTCAGAGGCTACTGGTCCCCCTGGCCCACCCACAGACACTGCACGATCAATGACCACCAACTGTTTTGCCTGAAGAGTTGCCTTTTTAAAAGCCTCAAAAGGAAAAGGCCTCCAGAGCCTAATTTTTACAAGTCCCACCGATCTCCCCTTTTCCCGCATCTCATCAACGGCCACAGAAGCGGTCTCGCTAAAACTCCCCATGGTGACCAGTAATGTCTCTGCATCTTCTATCCGATAAGTCTCAATGGGATGATAATACCTTCCAGTCATTTCTCCAAAGGCTTTCCATACGTCTAAGATCTTAGGGATGGAGGATCGAATGGCCACTTCTTGAGCCTTCTTGGTCTCGGCAAAGATGCTTGGCAGCGCAAACGCCCCCATTGTCACTGGACGATCAGGGTGCAGTCGATAAAGGGGTTGATAAGGAGGTAAAAATTGATCAATCTTTTCTTGTTCGATCATCTCAAAGGGTTCAATCACATGACTCAGGATGAATCCATCCATATTGATGATCACTGGAAGGAGAACTTCCCGATCTTCTCCCAATCGATAGGAGATAAATACATGATCATAGACCTCCTGACCATTTTCAACAAAGAATTGAATCCATCCACAGTCTCGAATGGACATGGCATCGCTGTGGTCATTCCAGATGCTCAGAGGAGCTGAGAGTGTCCGATTCGCAATGATCATCACAATGGGCAATCGAAGGGCTGAAGCAATATAGGTGATTTCGCTCATTAAGGCCAATCCCTGAGAACTGGTACAGGTGAATGACCTTGCTCCAGTCGCCTCAGCTCCTACACAGACACTCAATGCTGAGTGCTCTGATTCAACGCAGAAGAACTCTGCATCAAGCTCCCCATTGGCCACCAATTCAGATAGATGCTCAACGATATGGGTTTGGGGAGTAATGGGATAGGCTGAGATGACATCCACATTGGCCTGTTTCACTGCTTCAGCAGCAGCGACCGAAACCTCCATTCCAACCCTCTTTCCCATCTATTTCTCCTCTCCATCCAATACCATGCTGATTGCCCCGGTTGGGCATTCTTTTGAACAGATTCCACATCCCTTACAATAAAAAAGGTCTGCAATGAAATACCCCTCTTTATCCAAAGAGTAAGCCATATCCGGACAAAAGATATAGCATAATCCACAATGAATACAGAGTTCTTTTTTTAGAACCGGTTTAAGGGTCTTCCAGTCTCCTGTTCGATATTGGCTTGCATTTCCAGGTTCTAACACCACATTTCCAACAGGTAATTCCTTCCAGGTCCATTCTGATTCAGGCTTTGTCATTCCTGACTGCTCCTTCTCATATAATCTTTTAATTTTTATAGTAATAATCCAACCTTATACTTCCTTGGATTAAAAAAATAAAAAGGAAGTGATAGAATTATTGAATAAGAACAGTATCCTGGTAGGCTCGATCAAAAGCCAAAAGGTTCTTCTCAGCAATTCGACCAAACCGCTCTTTTAAAGGAGAAATAAATGACTCTTTATGAACCAATCCTGATGCCCTGACCAAAGAACCAAGCATCGTAGTATTGGTAATGGGAAGACCAAGAACCTCTCTCGCAATTTTAACCGCATCCACGACTGCAATTGGATTGTTAATCTTCAAATCTTCCCTCACTTTTTCTGGAGGATCTGGGCTCGTGGTAATAAGAATTCCTTTGGGTTTCAATCCAGCGGCTACATTGACGATCCTTAACAGGGAGGCATCCAGCACCACAACAAGATCGGGTTCATAAATATTTGCCCTGATCCTGATTCGATGATCATCAATCCGGCAAAAGGCTACTACAGGTGCACCCCTCCGTTCAGGACCGAAACTCGGGAAGGCCTGAGCATACTTCCCTTCTCCAATGGCTGCCAAAGCCAATAGTTCTGCTGAGGTGACTGCTCCTTGACCACCCCTCCCATGAAAGCGGATCTCAATCATTGAGCTCTCCTGAAGGAATAAAAAATACCTAAAATATAATATATAAATATTTGCTTTTCAATGATCAGGAATTAAACCTCTCTCCGTCCCTCAATGGCCTTCGATAAAGTCATTCCATCTGAATATTCGATTTCACTTCCCATTGGAATTCCATATGCAATTCGGGTCACTTTTACTCCCAAAGGTTTAACGAGATCGGTAAGGTAAAGGGCAGTTGCACCGCCCTCTACAGTAGGATTGGTGGCTAATATCACTTCGGAGATCCCTCCCCGATAGAGTCTTTCCATCAGTTCCTTGATCTTAAGATCTTCTGGGCCTATTCCCTCCATGGGGGAGAGGGCTCCATGTAATACATGGTATCTTCCTTTAAAGATGCCTGTATTTTCGATAGCAATGAGGTCATTCGGACCCTCAACCACACAAAGGACTTCACGAGCTCGGTGTTCATCCTGACAAATCAAACAGGGATCAACATCTGTGAGGTTGAAGCAGGTGGAGCAAAGGTGAATCTTCTCCTTAACATCTAAGATTGCTTTGGCCAATTCCTGGGCTTCCGCCAAACTACTGCGTAAGATATGAAAGGTAAGCCTCGAGGCTGTTTTTTTCCCGATGCCTGGAAGTTTGGTCAAGGCTTCAATTAAATGGTCAATGGGTTTTGCATAGGCTGACATCATTCCAACTTTCTAATTTTCTTAGAAGATCCCTGGTATATTCAAACCCCCGGTCACCCTTTTCATCTCCTCGGTCATCATCTCCTGGGACTTTCGGATGGCCTCGTTAACCGCGGCAATAATCAAATCTTGAAGCATCTCAATATCGTCTCGATTGACCACCTCTGGATCAATCCGAAGGCTGAGTACCTCCTGCTTTCCATTCATCACAAGGGTTACCATTCCTCCCCCTGAAGTGGCCTCTACGGTTTTATTTGCCATCTCCTCCTGAAGCTGCGAAATCTTGGCATGAATCTGTTGCGCCTGCTTTAATATATTCCCCAAACCTTT